>DATMKO010000491.1:0-2988 GCA_035571175.1 Steroidobacteraceae bacterium
ATTTCGCGCGCGACGGCCTCGCCCGCCTTCTGCATCAGCAGCGAACCCGGCGTACCTGCCGCCGTCGTCAACCGATCGGCCTCGTTCATCTGCGCAACGCTGAGAAGTTCGCAGTTCACAACGCGCCGACAGCCGCGCCGACCGCGGTGGTCACCGCCATCGCCAACGCGCTCCAGAAGGCGACGCGCAAAGCGGCGGCCACGACGGCGGCGCCTCCCACCCTGGCTGACCATCCGCCGAGGAACAGAAGACAGGCCAGAGAAGCAGCGGCGATTGAAATCATGATGTGCTGCGCGGGAGCGATCGCAGCCACGCCCAAGGGCAGGGCCGCGCCGATGGAAAAGCTTCCGGCCGAAGCCATGGCGGCGAGCAGCGGCCGGGCTCTCGTGTCCGGGGCCAGACCGAGTTCGTCGCGGGCATGCGAGCCCAAAGCGTCATGCGCCATGAGCTGGTCCGCGACCTGGCGCGCGAGGCCGGCATCCAGGCCACGCCGCACGTAAATCTCGGTCAATTCGTGCTTCTCACCGGTAAAATCATTTTTGAGCTCGGCGCGTTCCTGCGCGAGCGCTGCAGCTTCCAGGTCGGCTTGCGAGTGTACCGAGACGTATTCTCCGGTCGCCATGGACATCCCGCCGGCGACCAGCGCCGCAGTGCCGGAGAGCAGCAGATTCGCATGCGAGGCGTGCGCTGCGGCGAGGCCCAGCAGCAGGCTGGAGCAGGAAACAATCCCGTCATTCGCACCCAGAACCGCGGCGCGCAGCCAACCGCTGCTGCCTAGTTTATGGCTGTCTATGTGGTGAGCGCGCATTGTTTTCCTGTATGCATAGACAGGTATGTTGGCCGCGGGGTGGTCATTTATTTTGGGTAAGTGGGTGAATGGCGCGTCGCCTGAGCGAATGGTAGCGAGACCGGTCCAACCCGGGTAGTCTTGCTCAAACAATAAATCCATCGCCAACCCAAGGTTGGCAAGCAAAACCTCGGGAAGTCACAAATGTACGGTTCACTTTTTTGGATCGAGTGGCTTGATCGTCTCGATCGTGTGTTGACGAGTACCCGCCACGACGTGGCTTCCCTGACACGCGCGGTCAGCCCGCGCAGCCTCGAGGCGATCGAGCGCTCGAAGCGCCAGCTGTCGGCGCTCACCAATGATTTGCGCTTGCTGGACACCGACGTGCTGGCGGCTGGTGCGAAGGATTCCGCGCCGAACGCCGCGGACAATCTGCAACGGGCACTCGAGCTCACGATTGCTCAATTGGGCCGCATCGCGGAGCTGCTGCCTGGGAGCGCACCGGCGGTTGGCGACCGGGTGCTCGTGGCAATTGATTCAGCCTTGCGGGATAGCTGCTATGAGGCGGCGATGCTGCTTGCGCCGAGCCGCCGCCGCGCGCTGGCGGCCGCGCCCGCCGCCAGCGCCTAGGCCCAGGCGTCGCCTCAGGCTTTCGCGGTCTTCGGGCCCAAAAAGAACCAGAGTATGAATCCCAGAACGGGCAGTAAGATTACCAGCACCGTCCAAAGTACCTTTCTGCCCGTGTCCGCGCTGCTTTGAAATATATTGATGAGCGCCCAAACATCGGCGACCAAAACAATAAGGCCGTACAGGCCGCCCCGAGTCCCCATAGCGTTCCCCCGATTTGCGCTGAAAAATTACAGAAACAAAAGAATTCCGCCGATCGCGCTCAATGCCAGGACGAGCTGCTCGAACAGGGTCTGGTTGACGCGCATCAGCAGCCAGCGCCCCGCCACCGCGCCCAGCAACACGGCGGGTGCGAGCGCCAAATTAAAGCCGAAGCTTTGCACAGTGATCAGCCCCAGGTCCACCATGAAGGGTACTTTAAAAAGATTGAGCAGCATGAAAAACACCGCGGCGGTGCCGACGTATTCCATCTTGGGCAGGCGCATGGCGACCAGGTAGATCGCCATCAACGGCCCGGCTGCATTGGCGACCAGGGTAATGAAACCCGCGAGCACGCCGATGAGCGCGGCGACGGACCAATGCAGCGCCGCGGTGCGCTTGTCATTCGGGACGGATATGTACTTTCGCCAAAAACTCAAAGCCGCCAGCGACACGATGATCCCGCCTATCAACGATTTCGTGGCGTGATCGGATATGCGGCCGAGCGCCAAGTAGCCGAACACGACGCCGAGCGCGGTCCAGGGAAACAATCGCCACACATAATGCCACTGCGTATGTTTGCGATAGGCGAATACCGCGACGAAGTCGCCGAATATCAGCAGCGGCAGCACCAAACCGCTGGCTTGCTTGCTGCTGGGGAACACCTGGGTAAACAGGGCGATCGACAGAATGCTCAATCCCGTGATGCCCGCTTTCGAAACGCCGACCATGAAGGCGCCGAGCGCCGCGAACAGCCATAACAGGGGGCCGGCAATCATAAGCCCAACCTATACCACGCGCGCCGCTGCTGCGCGAGGCGCGTTCGGCTGCTAGTTGTTCATGTAGAACTGGCGGAGGCGGTGCAGATCGATGATGACGTCGAACGCCTGGTGATCCGGCAGTTTCGGTCCGGTCGCGAAGTCGTAGCGGGAATCCAGATTTGCAATCTCAGGATGCAAGTCGTGCATCGCACGCTTGAACATCTCGCGGGGCACCCACTCGGAATTTGAAGAAATCGAGCCGAATTCGTCGTGGTAGATGGTCGCGGTCGAAATGTCCGAAGGTGTCGAGGCGACCGCAAAGATACGCGGTCGCGAACCATCCAATCGAACATGCTTCGCGCCTGCCATGATCAGCTGCCATTCATTGCCCTGCGGCACGGCGATCAATGCGTACACATGATGCTGGGCCATGAAGAACGCGATTGCGAAGACCACGGCAGCCAGCATGCGGCGCGCATTGGCGCTCCAGCGCGCCGTCAGCGCGCTCACCGATGCCACCAGGAAACACAGCAGCACGCCGGTCATCGCGAGAATGGTGCGATAAGTGGCGTAGCGCTCCGAGGCGATCAAGCTGACCGCGAACGCAAACATGGG
>DATMKO010000492.1:0-10304 GCA_035571175.1 Steroidobacteraceae bacterium
TCAATTTTTATCAAATTCAGTTCAAATTCCGCGATGAAATTCGCCCGCGCTTCGGCGTCATGCGCGCGCGCGAGTTCGTGATGAAAGATGCCTACTCCTTTCACATCGATGAAGCGAGCCTGGCCGAGGGTTATCGGCTCATGTACGAAGCGTATTCGCGCATCTTTACCAGGATGGGCTTGAATTTTCGCGCCGTCCAGGCCGATAGCGGCAGCATCGGGGGCAGCACTTCGCAGGAATTTCATGTCTTGGCGGAGTCGGGCGAGGATGCCATCGTGTTTTCCGACTCCGACGACTACGCGGCAAATCTGGAACTGGCCGCAACCGTGCGGCCAGCCGCGCCTCGCGCCGCCCCTACGCAGCCCTTGAGCCGGGTACCCACGCCGAACGCACGCACGATTGCGGAATTGAGCGCCCTTCTAGGAGTGACTCCGGCGCAATGCGTCAAGACCCTGCTGGTGGAGGGCAGCGCCGGCGATGTGGTCGCGCTGGTGATCCGCGGCGACCATGAACTGAACGCGGTGAAATCCCAGAAGTTACCGGGCGTTGCCAGTCCATTGCGGATGGCGGGTGCAGAGCGGGTCCGGACTGCCACCGGCGCCGACCCTGGCTCGCTCGGACCGATCGGCTTCAAAGGCTTGCTTTATGTCGATCATGCCGCTGCTCATTTGTCGGATTTCGTCTGCGGCGCCAACCAGAACGACATGCACTACCGCGGTGTGAATTGGGGGCGCGATCTGCCTGATCCCAAATCGGTGGACATCCGCAATGTACAAACCGGCGACCTAAGCCCGACGGGGCGCGGAACCCTTAAAGTAGCCCGCGGCATCGAGGTGGGCCATATTTTTCAGCTTGGTCAGCTGTACAGCGACGCGATGCATGCCAGCGTGCTGGATGAACAGGGCACGGCGATCCCCATGTTCATGGGCTGCTACGGCATCGGCGTGACCCGCGTGGTCGCCGCCGCAATCGAACAGAATCATGATGCCAACGGCATTCTCTGGCCCGCGGCTATCGCTCCGTTCCAAGTGGTGTTGGTGCCGATCAACTACCAAAAATCGACGCTGGTGCAGGAAAAGGCCGACGCGCTGTACCAGGACTTCAATACCGCGGGCATCGATGTGTTGCTCGATGATCGCGACGCCCGCCCCGGCGTCAAATTCGCCGATTCCGAGCTGTTGGGGATACCGCATCGCATTGTGATCGGCGAGCGCAGTTTAATGGCCGGAAAACTCGAATATCGTCAGCGGCGCGAGACCGAGTCGACGGAAATTCCCGCTGTGGATCCGGTAGGCTATATTCGTCATAAGTTAAATACTTGAGGTTGCCCATGCGGCGCTGGTTGCGCGCGAGTTTCCACGGCGGCTTGGCTGCGATGGCTACGCTGATCTTTGTCGTGGGTGTTCCCAACTGCGCCCGCGCGGATCAACAGCGCGATCCGGAGCTCAAATCCCTATTGCAAAGGATCATCGCCAGCACTGATTGCTTTGCCGATCGGTACGAATCCGAGGTTTGGTACAAAACCATGGAGCCACGGCTGGCGCAGTTCGTGCCGACGCACGAAGCGCGCGTCGAGATCCTGGATCATGTGTACTGCGAGGCCAAGCGGGATCCGACGCTGCAAATCCCACCGGATCTGGTTCTCGCCATGATGGAGGTGGAGAGTCGTTTTGACCGTTGGGCGGTCTCGCCGGCCGGTGCAGTCGGTCTAATGCAGGTGATGCCCTTCTGGCCGCGCGAGTTGGGAGTGCAGAATCAGCTCGTGAAAGTCGCGCCCAATATCCGCATGGGCTGCGAGATCCTTCGCTACTACCTGCGCGCAGAGCATCGAAATTGGACGCGCGCCCTGGCCCGCTATAACGGCAGCACCGGACGAAATACCTACCCGGCGTTGGTGATGCAGCGCTGGCAGCGGATCTGGCGCTTTTAGAGAATCTCGAAGTCCTCCGGAAGCCTTAAGTTTGCCTCGTCGCCCAGTGTAATTTCGGCGACTATGTCGACGCGCGCCAGCGCGGGCCCCCGATGCAGCCACAGCCGCAACGCCTCGATCGCGGCCGGCGTGCCCTGCGCCAGCACTTCAACGCTGCCATCCGGCAAATTGCGCACCGTGCCGCGCAAATTCAAGCGTTTGGCCTCGACCCGCGTGGAATGGCGGAAATACACGCCCTGCACCTTGCCGGACACCCGGTAGTGGCGAGTGAGGTCAGTGGGGGACGGTGGCGGGTGTTTCGGTGTGCTGGGCATCGGCAAGCGCGGCGGCGGCATGACGCTTGGCCTGCACCGCGGCGTATCGGGCACGCACGTATTCTTGAGCTTGCAAGTGTTGTTCCGCTCGCGCAATCGCCGCCTGCGCAGCTGCGTATTCCGGCGATGTTGCGCTGGTCGCACCCGCGGTTTGGGCCGCGGCAATGGCCTGGCGAGCGTCGCTCATCTCTTGCACGGGCGGACCGCTCGCGCAACCGGCGAGGCAGGCGACACAACCCAAGACAACAATGAACCGGAGCATAGGGTGCCGCGACACTAGCAACAGCGGCCAAGGCCGTCAAACCTTAGTCGCCGTTATACAATCCCCCGCCAACTGCAACGCCGCCGTTGCGCCCACGCAGCATGCGCTCGGAAATATGCCTGATTCCACGGAAGACTACCGATGAACGAAATACTGGTTCTGTATTATTCCCGCCAAGGAACCACCGCCGCACTGGCTCGAGAAATTTGCCGCGGCATCGAAGCGGTCCCGGGTATGCAGGCGCGGCTGCGCACGGTGCCGCCGGTAGCGGCCTCGACCCAAAGGCTCGACCCGCCCGTGCCGGACCAGGGACCTCCTTATGCAACGCATGATGATCTTACGCAGTGCTGCGGTCTGATTCTCGGCAGCCCCACCCGCTTTGGAAACATGGCGGCGCCCGTAAAATTCTTTTTGGACGGCACCAGCGCCTTGTGGATTTCCGGAGCCCTGGTGGGCAAACCCGCCGCGGTCTTTACCTCCACGCAGACGCTGCATGGCGGACAGGAGTCGACCCTGCTGTCGATGATGGTGCCGCTGCTTCATCACGGCATGTACCTCGTGGGTCTGCCGTTCACCGAGCGCGGGCTCACCGATACGCGCGGCGGAGGCACGCCCTATGGCGCAAGTCACGTCGCCGAACTCAGCAATCACGGAGAACTGTCGGAACCGGAGCGCGCGTTGGCGCGTGCATTAGGAAAGCGCGTGGCCGCCCTGGCCGATCGGCTGCAGAGGGCGACTTGAGCACCCTATCCGTCACGCGCTCGCTGACCATTTGGCTATGGGGCGCGATCGCAGCAAGTCTGCTGGCCTGGATCAGCGTCGGGTATTCCTGGCCGTTTTGCGTGCTTGCAGTACTGCCCCTGTTGGCGCCGCTGAATGGGCTGGTGCGCGGGCGCCGCTACACCTATGCATGGGCAACCTTGTTCGCGGTTCCCTACCTTGCGTTTGCGGTCACCGAACTTTTGGTGAATCGCCGAGCTCGCTGGGTAGCCGCGCTCAGTCTGCTGCTGGTGTTCGCGTGGTTCTGCACTATGATTTTGTTCCTACGTGCTTCTCGAGCGCATCACGAATGAACGGTATCGTGAGGCGGCGCTGCGCCACCAGCGACGCATCGTCCAGCGCATCGAGGATTTCCAACAGCGACGGCAAGTCGCGCGGCATGCGCTTCAGCAAGTACTCGGAAGTCTCGTAGGGCAGCTGCAACCCACGCTGCGCCGCGCGCAGCCGCAAAGCCTCGATGCGGCCCTCGTCATCGAGCTCTCGCAGCTGATACACAACGCACGCCGCGGCTCGCGAACGCCAGTCCTCCAGGGACCATCCAGCCTGGCGCGGTGCGACCCGTCCGGCAAATATCAAGCGGGTGCGCAGCTCCGCAGCTTCATTGAACAGACCAAACAACGCCTGTTCCCAGGCCCGGTCTCCCGCGACCGCATCGACGTCGTCGATGCAAAGTACGGCAGTTCGCTCGAAACCAGCCAATGCCTCGGGCGGCAACGCCAACGAACGGTGCAATGGGAAATAGGCGGCCATTTCACCGGCGCTCGAGCATACCGCTTGCAGCAGATGAGTCTTGCCGGACCCATGTGCACCCCATAGCCAGATGGGCGCTGCTTGCGCAGCACGCAGCGCCTCCACGACTTCAGAGTTCTGACCCGGCGCGAAACTCTCGAACACCGCATCCGCGCGCAGCTTCACACCCAGCGCGAGTTGCCTCATGCCGCCGCCCGCCTTCCATACACCAGGACGTAGTCGATGCCGCTCACGACCACGGTCGCGAACACCAGGGCGCCAAGCCACAGCGTCACCCAAGCCGGCGGCACCGAAAACTGCGCGCGCACGACAATTACAAAAATAAATGCGGCCTGACACAACGTATTGAATTTGCCGATGAACGATGGGTTCGCAGTCAGTCGGCCGATGAAAAAGCGGTATGCCGCGGCGCCGAGCACAATGATCACATCGCGCGCGACCGCCGCCGCCATCAGCCACAGCGGCACGAGATTCAGCAGGCTCAAGGTGATGAACACCGTGGCCAGCAACAGTTTATCTGCGATGGGATCCAATACTCCGCCTAGTTCGCTCTGCCAGCCGAAATGCCTGGCGAGAAACCCATCGGCCGCATCCGACAGCCCGGCCACCGCGAAAAGCAGCATGGTCGCGGTGAATTCGTGATGCGCGAGTGTGATCGCAATCGGCACGACCAGCGCGATCCTGATCGCAGTAATCATGTTCGGAATATGGCGCGCTAACCGGAACACGCGATCAATGATGCAACTGGAAGCGCTGAATCCCGTTCTCGCCGGCGCCTACCGGCTGCAGTCGCCCATTGAGCGCCAGCGCTCGCTGCAAAGAATCGACGCCGACGCGTGTTGCGAGACGGAATCTAATGGTATCGCCGGACAAAGACTCCACGCTGACGTGCGAGATGAAGGTCAGGGATTCGAGGTAGGACTCGACGCCCGCATAGTCGCGAAGGTCGTTCACGCCCGTGACCTCGATGACCACGGGCACGAGATTGCCGCTGGCGGCAAACATGCCGGCGTACAAATCGGCAGCGCGATTCACGCCCTCCAAAGTACCGGAATATTCGTTGCTGCGATCTTGAAACAAATGAATCCAGCGCACGTTGGCAGTCGCACCCGCGCCGTTGGCGCGGCCGATCAGCACGCCCTCGCCGCCGAAACGATGCGCGATCTCGGCCAGAGCGGTCGGAGCACCGCCATTCACCGTCGCAAAGTCCAGCCGATTTCTTTGCAGTTCGCCGGCGCTGGGCCAGAGCAACGGCAGGCCGCGCGCCACTGCCGCCGCATCGATGGCTGCTTTCAGCTCGCCGCTGTCGTCGGCGCTGACCACCGTCCCGGATTGCGGGCCGGTCTGCACCGCCAGCAATACCAGGGTCGTCGGCCGTTCATGACCCCACAACGGCTGGCTGTTCTGAGTCAGCCAACGCTCGATGGCCGGGCCGTCGAAGGCCACCCATATTTGGTTGTCCGGGGCGCTGCGACACTGTTGCACGTAGCGGCGCGCATTGCTGATCAGCGGCGCCAATGCGGGATCCTCATCGGCGGAACGGCGCCCGGTGACCCGCACCAGCACGGTCTTCATGGCGGCTTGAAAGGGCGCGCTGTCGCCGCTGTCGCAGCGTCCGGCAATGCCGGTGGTCGCCTGATACAGCTCGGCGCGCGTCACGGCGAAGACCCGCTCACTCGCGGCAAGCGCCGCGACACACAAGCACAGAATCGCCGCGCTGCGCAAGTACGAGATTGAAAAGCTGCTTAAGGTTTGCGCCATGGTTTTGTCGTAAAATACCACAGCTGCCGACCCTCCTGCCGCGTAGGCCAAGGATCCTGAAAGATGACTGAGCGAGCGCCCATCACCTATCGCGACGCCGGGGTGGACATCGATGCAGGCGACGAACTTGTGGAGCGAATCAAGCCCCGAGTAAGGCGCTCCATGCGCCCCGAAGTGCTGGGCGGAATCGGCGGTTTCGGCGCCCTGGTTGAAGTGCCGCTGGATCGCTATCGCAAGCCGGTGCTGGTATCGGGCACCGATGGAGTGGGCACCAAGCTTCGCCTTGCGATCGACACCCGCCGGCATGACGGCGTCGGGATCGATCTCGTCGCCATGTGCGTGAATGATGTGATCGTGCAGGGCGCGGAACCCTTGTTCTTTCTGGACTACTTCGCCAGCGGCAAACTCGACGTGGATGTCGGCGAACGCGTGGTCGCCGGCATTATCGAAGGGTGCGTGCAGGCGGGCTGTGCACTGGTGGGTGGTGAAACCGCCGAGATGCCGGGGATGTACCACGGCGCGGACTACGATCTCGCGGGTTTCTGTGTCGGCGTGGTCGAGAAAGATGCCATCATCGACGGCTCCCGCACCCGCGCCGGCGACCTGGTGTTGGGGCTGCCTTCTTCCGGACCTCATTCCAACGGCTTTTCGTTGATTCGCAAAATTCTGCAAGTCGCCGCAGCGGACCTTGAAGCCGATGTCAACGGCGTCAGGCTTATCGATCGGCTGATGGCGCCGACGCGCATCTACGTCAAGCCGCTGCTGCAATTGATTCGCGAGGTAACGGTGCACGGTGTGTCACACATCACCGGCGGCGGCCTCGTCGACAACATTCCGCGCGTGCTCCCGGACGGCTTGGAAGTCGTGCTGAATCGCGGTTCCTGGCGCCGTGAAGCGGTGTTCGACTGGCTGCAACGCGAAGGCAAGGTCGCGGATGCGGAGATGTATCGCGTGTTCAATTGCGGTATCGGCATGACTGTGCAAGTGTCGGCGAGCGATGCCGACCGGGCCGTCAGCGTATTGAGCGCAGCCGGCCAAGAAGCGCTCATTATCGGCGAGGTGCGCGCAGGGACACGCGGCGTCGTCATTGCTTGAATACGGCGCCGCCTCCGCAGCCGATCGTCATCCTCATATCGGGGCGCGGCAGCAACATGCATGCACTCATCGATCGCAGCCGGCAGCGCGGCGCGCCGTATGTGGTATCCCACGTGTTCTCGGATCGAGCCAACGCGCCGGGACTGGTCACCGCACGCGACCGCAAGATTCCAGCGCGGGCACTTTCCGGTACCAAAGGCGTTGATCGCGCCGCTTACGATGGCGCTTTGGCCGCAGCGATCGACGAGGTCTCCCCGTCATTGATCGTGCTTGCGGGGTTCATGCGCATCCTGACGCCACAATTCGTGCGGCAATTCGCGGGAAAAATTCTGAACATTCATCCTTCGCTGTTGCCCAAGTACCCAGGCTTGGATACGCATCGGCGCGCCCTCGAGGCAGGCGACAAGGAGCACGGCGCCACGGTGCATTTTGTCACCGCGGAGCTGGACGGCGGCCCGCGCATCATCCAGGCCCGCGTTGCCATAGCCGCCGACGATACGGAAGATTCACTGGCGAAACGCGTGCTGATTCAGGAGCACCTTATATACCCTCTGGCGGTAAGCTGGTTTTGCGAGGGCCGATTGCGCTACCAGGCAGGCAAGGCGCTGATGGACGGCCGACCCTTGAGCGAGCCGATTCCATACAGCGATGTCGAGGCGGACAGCGCGCCATGAAAAAACAAAGTGTTCTGACGGTGCTGCTCGCGCTGGCGGCGCAGGCGGATGCGACCGCGGCTGGCGACGCCGGGATTGCGCCATTCTCCGCGCAGTTTCAGGCCGATTGGAAAGGCATCACGGTGGGCACCAGCAATATCGCGCTCAAGGCGGATAGCGAGCCCGGCCACTATGTGTACACCTGGACGATCACCGCTCGCGGCATCTTCCGCCTGGCCTACAGCGACGATCTCGTGCAGACCAGCTGGCTCAGCATCGACGCCGACCACGCACGCCCGGAAAGGTATTTCGGCAGCCAGGGCGCAGCCTCGGTGGCCCTGAATTTCGACTGGCCGAACAAGCGCGCCAGCGGCGAATCGGAAGGTAAACCGGTCGACTTGAAACTCAAGGACGGGACCCAGGACGTCATGTCAATCCAGGTCGAGGTCATGCTCGATCTGAAGAGCGGCAACCTGCCGGAGATTTTTCACATCATCGACAAGGACCAACTGAAGGATTTCAACTATCGCCGGGAAGGCAGTGCCAGAATCAAAACCGCCATCGGAGAGCTCGACACGGTGATCGTGACCAGTCAGCAGCCCGGCAACAATCGTATTTTAAAGATGTGGTTTGCGCCGTCCTTGGGCTACGTGCCGGTGCAGGCGGAACGGACCCGCAACGGCAAATTGGAGATGTCGATGAGAATCAGGAGCCTCAACCGCTGAGCGTGATCAGGTCTTTGGCAACGTGACGCCGCGCTGACCCTGATACTTGCCGCCGCGATCCTTATACGAGGTCTCGCAGACCTCATCGGATTCGAAGAACAGCATTTGCGCCACGCCCTCATTGGCATAAATTTTTGCCGGCAGCGGCGTGGTGTTGGAGAATTCCAGAGTGACGTGCCCTTCCCACTCCGGTTCCAAAGGCGTTACGTTCACTATTATTCCGCAATTGCGGACAAAAACGCCTGCTTCCAGGGCAAAATTACCCGCTTCGGGAACGGTTAGACAGTACACATCGTGGTCGCCGGCAATCTCACGAATTGCAATGACCTTGTGATTGCGGTAAGCGGGAGTGCCGGGAAAATTGGCACGACGACCAAAATCCAAGTGGTGACGATGCGTCCCGGAAACATCGGCGTAAATCTGGTGCCGTAGGCTCCACTCGTCAGCCAAATGATGCGTCGCGTACATGAAGCCATCGATGGGTTGATAAACCTCCTCGTAACCGCGAACCAGATCCCGATACAGCGGCATTAATGCGTCGTTGGGCCGAAGGCTATGGGCCGCCGCCATACGACCGTCGCGCTTCATGAACAGATGGTCGGGAGTCGCGTGAATACGCTCGCCATTGTCCAGCTCGACTTCAAGCAGCGAGTCCCGGCCGATGAACCGAGGCGCATCCAGGAGGCTTACGATCAAGCCGCCGTTCTCGCCGATGCTGTATCCCCAGAACTGCTCGCCCGAGCCGTGCCTTCTGGCCATTTCCTCAAGAGTTGCCGTCGTCCCGTCGACCAGCGCGACCCGCGTATCGCCGCGAAAACAGCGCGCGTACGTTGAATTGTGGATGATGAAATCGTTGGCGACGAAATTGTGCAGCGTGGGCACGCTGATATCGAACACTTCCTCGATTCCTGCGGGCTCGATCCGTTCGACCTCATCCCACACAGGCCCATCGATGAGGGGAGTGAGGTACGGGTCACCGGTCATGAGGGCCACTTTACGGGCGGCGGAAATCGGCATGGATTGATGCGGCGAGGGGTGAATGCTAAGCGAGTTCAAACTCAGTCCGCCAACCCGTGCCGCAGCACCTGCGATCGCCCAAGCCTCCTGGGGCAGTGAGTCGAAGTTGCTCTTGCGCTTCGGTTGCGCAGCGATCATCGGCAGCACCTTCTCCTCGAGCAGGCGCTGCTTGACCGAGCCGGGCGAGAAGCCGACTCTCTTGGCAAAACGCAGGATCTGATCCTTGTCCGTGATCTGTATCTTGCAAGCCGGAGTCCCAATCGCGGTGGTCTTTTCGCGGATCAGCGAAAAGATTCCGAATCGCAGCAGTAGATGATGCACATCCTCGATCAGCCGCCGTGACTTTGAGGAGTACTCGAGGAAGATGCCCTCATCGGAGTGATAAATGCTGCCGTCGCCGCTGAAGAGCGCCTGCAGAAACAGGCGCACCGAGAGCTCGGGTGCCGTAAAGACGATCTGCGGGACAAACTTGTCGGCCGCGCCGACATTGAGTTCAAGATTTCGCAGCCAGTCGTGAGCGCGATTTCGCGCCGGGATTCCCCCTCTGCCCTTGTGATTGACCAGCCGATAACCGTAGCGACCCTTGTAAGTGATCTCTCCCAGGCCGGACGCCGTCATCGCCGACCTGAGCAGAGCGACCAGCGCCGGATCCGCAGTCGTGTACGTCGGGCTGTGACCGGGCGTGTCGCACTGCCCCTCCGAGATCATCAAGCCGAGCAGAGTCGCTTCCCATTCAGGAATGGGCGTCTTGCCGAACACGGGAATTTCCCGGGCAACCGCGATGCGGTCGCCGGCCCGCAATTCGCTCAGGGGCACCCAGCGTTTGAGCATTCGAAACGGATGATTCGCCGTCGCGCGAATGCGCAGCCCGGTCCGGGTGCGCAACTCAAAGATCTCCCGCTTACCTTGCGGCATGAAGGCCGACACCTTCGCCGGCCGCAAACGCCAACCGTCCCAGGCCAAGGTGCTTTTGCCCCAGCGCATCTCCGTGATCGGCATATAGGCGCCGGTATCGGC
>DATMKO010000493.1:0-4160 GCA_035571175.1 Steroidobacteraceae bacterium
GTCGGCCAACAATACACCGCGCTTATGCGTCTCGGGTACTTGGCGCCGTAAAACCTTCGAGCATCCAGCCGCACAGAGCACCAGCGCGACGGCCAGCCATACCGCATTGCGGTTTTGCAGTCCTTCGACGATAAGCGGCCAATTCACAGTTCAGTAGCCGTCGACCACGTAGTAGTTGGCCTTCTCGCCATAGGTGGGCGCCTTGCGGTCTACCCGAACACACAGGCGCCTGGAGTCGCCGCAACGCCGCCAGTCGATGTGCCCTCCTAGCTGTTCG
Organism: Steroidobacteraceae bacterium; assembly: GCA_035571175.1. Classification (GTDB taxonomy): domain Bacteria; phylum Pseudomonadota; class Gammaproteobacteria; order Steroidobacterales; family Steroidobacteraceae; genus Bog-1198. The sequence goes on from DATMKO010000493.1 coordinate 278, forward strand.
AGCTTCGCGACATTCAAGCGCAACTCGTCGCGTTGAGCGCGCAATGCGGACACTTCAGATGCCGACGGCAGGACCCAACGCGCGACAGCGAACGGAGCCAGCGCGCAGATCAGCGCAAGCATGAAACTCCACAACACTCCGCGCAGGCCGACGCCGCGTCTGACCCTCTGCAGCGTGTGAGCTGCCCGGGTGGTTTCCGCGGTCAGCAGTTGCAGCTCCTCGACCAGCGTGCGCCGTATTTCATCTCGTACCACGCTGTCCAGGTCTTGTGTGTGTGCGCGCAGTTTGTCAAGCTGGCTCTCGGCCAGCCGTTGATGAGCCTGCGCACTCTCCATGAGAAGACCGAATTTCATCGTTGCATCGTCGGCCGCTGCGGTGCGATCAGTCATGATCTCTATCCCAGAGCTTTTGCATGCGCTGGCCAGTGCGCCTGCATTCGGCCTCGCTGTCTGCGGCTCGACGACGTTGCCACGCGCTGACCGCATCAAGACGCACGCGTTGCCAGGTGGGGTTCGAAGCGTATTTCAGATAGCCGGTGAGGTCGGGAAGCTGCTCGACCTGCGAGGGAAGTACGGCGGATTCCACACTGAAATGCTGATTGTGCGTGGTGGAGCCCAGCACCTCCGTGACGCGCCGGCTTTTTGACACCGTGGTCCGCAATACCTCGCGTTCACCGATGAGCTGGGACGCGAATCGCGCGGTACCGCCTCCCTCGCTGGCCGAGCAGCGTAAAATCAGCGTGTTGCCGCAGTTTTCCACAATCGTGTGGGCATCACCATGACCATAGGTGCTCGAAACTTGGGCAATCGATTGAAAGCCCAGGATGCAGCGCGCGTCGAATTTGCGCAGCCGCGCGAGGGCGTCCTTCAATCCGTCGATTTGTCCCAGCGCATCCAATTCGTCGATAACGAACCAAAGGGGCCGATTCTCGCGACCGCCGCGCTCTTCCTGCTCGCCGCCATCGTTCATGGCTTCGAAAATGGCGAGACGCATCCAACCCGAAATTGTCGAGCGCAAAGCTGCGATCTGGCCGGCTTTGTATGGAATGAACAAAACGCCGGGAGTCTGCTCATTGACCCACTGGCGTATCGAAAACCCTGAAGCTCTCTGTTGCGCGATGTAGTCGAGCGTGCCAACCGCCGAGCTCGTCACCGATCGGATCGAATCAAACATCCGGGCGTTGTGTTCATCCAGGAACGGCTGTGCAGGCGTACCGCGAACCAGTGTACGCAGTTCACTGGTTTCCGCCGCGACCAGCAACCGGTAAAGCTCCGCCACATCGGAAATTCCGGCATCATGCGCCTGCCGGGTGACTGATGTGAAGAACGTGCGCGCATACTCGCGCCAACTTCGATCCGGACCGTCGTGATCCGGGATTAGCGAGCGCGCCAATTGTTCGACGTCATAAGCGCTCTGGATCTCGGCAAATAGATCCCACTTGACCGAGCGCTCATCGAACGGATTAAGGACGATATCGCCGCGGTCTTTCTGGTAAAAGCTTCGTAGGTAACCGCCGTCCGGATCCGCGATCACCGCCCGGTCGCCTCGCGCGAGCGCCCGAGTCATGATTTCGCGAATCGCGGTGCTCTTTCCCGTACCGGTGGTGCCAATCAACTTGAAGTGCTTGGCCTCATCCAACGCAGGGACCCGGACACCCGCGAGTGTCAGACCAGTGTCTCGCGCCCCCCGGCTCGAGCGCGAGCTCATGGACGGCAATTGCTCGGCAACGATGGAGCCGCGTTGATGAGTTTTGTCCACGGCGTTGCCTTGCGCGATCACGTGGCCCCCCGCAAACCCGAGCGCGGCGCTGATGCCGGCAGAGACCGCAACTTGCACAGGACCGTGGGCGGCGAACCCCAGCAGCGCGAAGCAGGAACTTGACGCCGCGGCAGCGGCCGCCGCGGCCGCCGTCAATGGCAGCGCAGCGATCGGGGACAGCAAGAATTGACGCAAATTCGCGCGTGCACGAATCAGTCCGGCGATCATCGGGGCGTGAACCGCTGTGTACGCGATGGCGATTCCCGACCATCCTTGCAAGGCGCCGCCCATCATCGCCGCTTGCGCTCCGGGTCGTACCAAATTTCCTTGATGAAACGTTCATGATGTTCGACGCCAAATTGGATGACGACATCGATCAGCAGGTACAGAAGGCTCTTGATGTCGCTGCGCGCAAGTTCGCGGCCGCTTTGATTCTGTTTCACCAGCAGCACCAATTGCTCGAATGCCAGCTCGGCACTGGCGGCATGAACGCTGGTGATTGAGCCCGGGTGACCGGAGTTGACGTTGCGCAGATAGTCGAACGCCTCCTCCGCGCGCAATTCCGCCAGCAATATCCGGTCAGGTTTCATCCGCAGACACGCCTCCAGCAGCTGCTTGGGGCTGACTCGCGCCACGCCTTGGTCGTCTTTTGAATAGAACAGACGTACATGATTCGGATGGCGGTCCAGCACCAGCTCTTGTGCATCTTCGATGGTTACGAGCCGCTCATCACTTGGGATCTCTCGAATGAGCGCCTTGGTCCACGTGGTTTTGCCCGATCCCGTCGGCCCGGATACCACGATGTTTTTACGGCTGTGCACCGCGAGGCGCATGAATGCCTCGAACTCGGACGCCGCCAACAAGCGAAGCAGCTGCTGCTCGGTTTCATCGAGCATCTCGCCGGCATGCCTGGTGCGGCGAAAAATGCCGCGGCTTGCCAGATCCTCGATGCTCCACACCTGCTCGGCCGGGCGGCGGATGGCGATCGCCACGCACCCTGGCGTGGTCGCCGGCGGCATGACGATTTGCACGCGCTCGCCGCTGGGAAGGGATGCCGACAGCAATGGCGCTGTGGCGTCGATGCGCTGATGACTCGCGTTTGCGACCAGCTTCGCCAAACGAGTACACCACTCGAAGTCGGCAAACGCCAGCTGTTCGCGGCGCCATCCGTCGCGGGTTTCCAGGAATACTTCGTTGGGCCGATTGATGCAAAGCTCCATCACGTCGTTGTGGGCAAGAAACGGCCGCAGCGCCCGCAGCGTCAGTGCGAGAGCAGACGCGTCAGAAGCGCGCTCAACGGTCGATGGCGACGGATCTGAGTTCATAAACCGACCTGAAATCCAGATCGCGCGCTACCAGCACTTGAATGCGGTCGCCTTGGCGCTTCCGGACAGTAGGCGGAATATTGATGGTGCCCTTCAGCACCTCCGTCATGACATCCTGGGTAGCCGACGGGTTTACGATCACCGTGCCGTTGCTGCCGCGGCTTGACTGAACCGCGCTCTGAACGGCGCCGTCGATCACCGAGACCAGGATTGCTGCGCCAAAGCGCTCCCAAAAATGACGATCGACCGTTCCCGGAAGGCCGGAGCGCCCGAGCTCGTCGGCGCCCGGCGAGGCCAGCGGAACGATGACGCCCGCCGGGGTGCGCGCTTCATCCCACAACACGAAGACGCGCGCGGAACCTTGCTGCACCTGCCCGCGGGTCTCCCCGACGAGCTTTGTGCCGCGCTCCATCAACACCACCTGCCCATCCACGCCAAAGGTGTCGGTTGCCATGACACAGGTGGTCATTCCAGGCAGCGTGGAATCGATGGCTGTTTCCAGCGTGCAATCCAGGAACGCCCCTTTGGGTAGCAACAGGCGTTGAGTCGGCAATACTTGTGCGCGAATTGCGGTGGTCATGGTGGGCCGCAGTAGTGCGGTCAATTCACCGGATTCCTGCGCTCCCGGCGGCGGTGTCGGCAGCAGAGTGGCGGGTACGGCGTTCAATGCCGCGCTCTGCGCTGAGAAGGCGGCGCCTGACAATTGCCGCTCTAAGATAAGCTGCGCCGGCGTTTTCTCGGGCGCCGAGCCATAGGCGCCGCCCGTCTGACTGACCTGCAGCGGAATCTCGTGCAGCGGC
>DATMKO010000494.1:0-6771 GCA_035571175.1 Steroidobacteraceae bacterium
GCGTTTGATCTTCGACGCGTGCCGCGGCATGCGCGGGCGCTCGCAGGAATACAGATGGACAAATCCAAGCGATCGCAGGAACTCGATGGTCGCCTCGGCGCTGGCACGGTCGACTTCGGGGTGTGCTTCGAACATCACCACCGGATCGTGCCGGCTCAGGGTTCGCTGCAGTCCCTTGAGCACCGCCAACTCCAGTCCCTCGACGTCGATTTTGATCAAGGCGAAGCGCGAAATATCGAGCGCCTCGACCACCTCGTCGCCAATCCTGATCTCGAGTTGCGGGCAATCCTGCGCAGATGCAGATTCCCCGGCGGCAATGAACTGGGACGCCCCTAGATTTGCAGTGCCGGCTTGCCGATAGGCAAACCTGCCTGACTCGGATCCGAAGCCGCATTCGAACAGTTCCACGTTGTTCAATCCATTCAGCGCAATCGTCGCGCGGAACGCCAGGCAGAAAGTGGGATTGGGCTCCACCGCAACCACCCGCGCAAAGCGGTCGGCGAAAAAAACCGAGTGATTACCGATGTTCGCGCCGATATCCAGGCAGGCCGACTCGGCGAATTGCCGCGCCCGTGCGGCCAGCAGGCTGGAAAACGCGCTCTGCAGCAGCGCGCCTTCGTACAAACCGTCGATGAAAATGGAATCGCCGATATGATCGCCGGGCACGCAAAAAATCGGCCTGCCGCCGTAGCGGCGCAGCCGCGGCAACGACCTCCTAACGATGGAGCGCAGCAGTGATCTTGGCATTCACGGCACTAAATCACACTCGCGGTATTCTTGTATACGAGTGCTGTCGCTGCGCGCAACCCCGAGGCGGTGATACATTAGCGAACTTTTGGATGGGGGAGGGATTTGAATGAACGAGTGGAAGATCGAATACATGAATCGCCGCGGCTTGCTGCAGATGACCGCGGCGGCCGGCGCTACTCTGGTGATGCCGCGCTGGGTTTCGGCAGCAGGCAAGGCCGGGGACCGCGAATTCGGCGGCGATCTCAACGCGGTCAAAGCCGCGATCGAGAAGCAGCGTCCGCAAGCCATCAAGCGCCTGCAGAATTGGATCGCTCTGCCCTCCATTGCCGCCGAGAATCGCAATATGAAGGAAGGCGTTCAATTGATGATCGACCTGCTGAAGGAGGCCGGCTTTCAGACTGCGAAAGTGATGCCGACGGATGGGCAGCCAGGCGTATTCGCCACACTGGACGCCGGCGCAAAGCGCACCGTCGGCATGTACTTCATGTATGACGTCAAGCAATTTGATCCAAAAGAATGGAGCTCGCCGCCGCTGGAGGGCGCCATCGTCGAAAGGGCGCCGTTCGGCAAGGTGATGATCGGGCGCGGCGCAATAAATCAGAAGGGGCCGGAAGCCACTTTTTTGGCAGCGCTCCATGCGCTCAAGGAGGCCGGCCGCAAGCCGCCGGTGAATATCGTGCTGGTGGCCGAAGGCGAAGAGGAAATTGCCTCGCCGCATTTCAAGCAGGTGGTACATCAGCCTGAAGTCCTGGCACAGCTGGCCAAATGCCATGAGGTCTTCATGCCATTCGCCTCGCAGTCTCCGCAGGGCGACGTGCAGGTGGCGCTGGGCGCCAAGGGAGCGGTCGAAGTCGAATTGGTGTGCTCCACCGCCAGGTGGGGTCGCGGCGCGAAGGACGACATCCATTCCAGCTACAAGGCTGAGCTCGACAGCGCGGTGTGGCGCATGGTGAAGGCGCTGTCAACGCTGGTGTCGGAGGACGGCAATGATCCGGCGATCGACGGCTGGTTCGAGCACGTGAAACCACTCACCGAGCGTCAGAAGCAACTCATTGCCGAACATGTCGCGAGCACCAACGAGGCGGACGTCAAGAAGCTCCTCGGGGTGCAGCACTGGGTGCATGATCTTTCCTACCGCGAGGCCCTCGAGCGCCTGGCCTCGCAGCCGACGGTGAACATTGAAGGCATGTATGCGGGCTACACGGGCCCGGGCGGCAAGACCATTCTGCCGGCAAAGGCCACCGTCAAACTCGATTTGCGTCTGGTGCCGGACCAGACCGCCGCCGAGGCCCAAGCCAAGCTTCGCGCGCATCTCGACAAGCGCGGCTATGGCGACATCGAAGTCAATGTCACCGGGGGCTACGACCCCACGCAGACGGACGAGAATTCAGCTTTGATCAAGGCATCGATCGCGGTGTACAAGCATGAGGGCATGCCGGTGAGTTTGTCGCCGCGGCTCGCCGGTTCCTGGCCGGGCTTCATCTTTACCGGTCCTCCGGTCAGCCTGCCCGCAGGACATTTCGGCACGGGTCATGGCAGCCGCGCGCACGCGCCCGACGAATACTACGTCATCGAATCGAGTAATCCCAAGGTACAAGGCATGGCCGACGCGACGCTTTCCTACGTGATGCATCTGTATGCGTTAGCCGCAATCTAGCGGGTCGCGCGCTATTTCGGCGCTTCGAAGCGGATGGTATTCAGGAATTCGCTGCGGCGATTGAGATCCTTCTGTCCCGCGGGATAGCCGTTGGACTTCAGAATGAAGGACAGGATGTCGGCATACTGGTCGCGGCTCAAGGCCGCTGGATTGTTGAGCGGCATCGTGGTGCGAATGCGGTCGAACAGTTCGCCGACTGTCAGTCCATTGAAATCCGAGATGAACAGCGCGCCGCTGAGCGCCGGGGCCTCGCCAAGACCGCCAAGCGATGCGCCGTGACATGCCGCGCAATACTGTGCATAGGCGGCCGCGCCGCGCGCCGCCTGTGCGTCGGTGTAGATGCCGTCGAGCACCGAGCTCGTGATCTCCTGCGCCCGACCCTCACGATCGGCAGCGCAGAGCATCGCGGCCGCGCCCAGGACAGCCGCGGCCAGCGGCCATGCTATTCGCCGCCTCAGCCGAGCGCCTTGATTTCGACGAGCGCCTTGTTGAGGGCTACCTTCTGCGCATCGGTTACATCGCTGTACGGCGGACGCTGATAGGTTTGCTGCGTGCCCATCTGCACGCTGAGCGCGTACTTCATCGGGCCATAGCCGCTGACGCCGGTCTGCATATCCTTCATCACCTTGGTCATCGCCACATACTTGGCATATACGGCGTGATAGTCCTTGCCGGCGCGGAAGGCTGCGAACACATCGGCGATCGGCCGCGTATAGACATTGCCGTCCATGCAGATCGCGCCCATGCCATGCTCGAGCGCGTACACGAGATTGTTTTCAGTGCCGGTCCGCATGTTGAGTTCCGGGAAGGCCTTGACGAACTCGGCGTACTCGTCCGCCGGGCCGTTCGAATCCTTGATGCCGGCGAGATTTGGATAATGCTGCAGACTGCGCAGCAATTCGTGGCTGATCGGCACGCCGCTGGTTCCGGGGATGTGATACAGATTGATCGGAATCCGCACTTGATCGAACAGCATCGAATAGTAGCGCACCAATCCGTCGGTCGGCGGCTTCTTGTAATAGAAGGGCGGGACCACCAGCAGCCCATCCGCGCCGTTGTCCTCGGCATGCTTGGAAAGCTCGAGAGTCTCGGGAAAATTCGAGGTGCCGGGACCCACGATGATGTTCATGCCCAGCTTGTTTTTCAGGGCAACTTCGGCGATTTGTTTGCGTTCCGCGACCGAAAAGGACGGAAACTCTCCGGTCGTGCCAAGCACGACGATCCCGTCGGCACCATTGTGCTTGAACCACGCGAGCACATCTTTAAATGCACCGGGATCGAATTTTAGATTCTTGTCGCAGGGCGTGACGCTGGCGACCCAGAAGAGAGTTTTGGACGAACTCCCCAGATTCGGCGCCGCCACCGCGGATCTAAGCGCAGGGATCATCGCCGCGGCTGCGCTCGCGCCCATCATGCCGATTACTTCTCTACGTGTCGTTTCCACGGTATTTCTCCTTCAGCTACTTCTTCTCGTATTTTACAACATCCTTCGGTCCGACTTCCGCGCCGTATACGGCGCCGTGTCCGTCCGCGGTGACGCCTTCGGCGCCCGTCGTGGATTCATGCTCTGGGTCCGCAGCGGGGTCCGGGATGAAGGCGGTGACCACGCCGTCCTTGCCGCTGCCGATGCGGATTCCCCGGGTCCAGCCTGGATGGTGCCCGTAGCCGACGGCATTGCGTGACTCCGAATCGGTGACATACAGGACATCGTTCTGATCGACGAATAGGCCGCTCGGCCTGCTGAACTGGGTCCAGATTTCCAGCAGTTTGCCATCCTGGCTGAATATCTGAATGCGGCTGTTGCCGCGGTCGCCGACGAACAGCCGGCCGCGAGAATCCATTGCCAGCGTGTGCGGCACTTCGATCTGGCCCGGACCGCTGCCGTGTGAGCCCCACTGCATGATGAACTTGCCGTTCTTGTCGAATTTGACGATGCGCGCATTGCCCTTGCCCTCCGTGTGGCCATCACCCACGAAGATATCGCCGTTCGGCGCCACCAAAACGGCGCTGGGCTCACTGAATGTGTCGGGCCCGTCGCCGGCAATTCCCGGTTTGCCGAGCGTGCGCAGCAATTTGCCATTTTGGTCGAATTCGAGGACATCATCGCCCTTGCCGCCGCCGACCTGGGCGTCGGTTACCCAAATGTGATCGGCCTTGTCGATGAAGAAGCCATGCGGGAACACCATCAGGCCGCCGCCGAACGCTTTGATGAAATTTCCACCGGCATCGAATTCGATGATGGGATCGATCTTGCTGTTCGCGCAGCTGTTGGCGCCGCAGCGTTCGGCGACCCAGATATGTCCTTGATGATCCACCCCCACCGCGCTGCTCGAACCCATGGTCCGGCCGGGGGGCATCTTGAAGAAATTGTCGATGCGGTGGTACGGATTGGGCTGCGAATTGGGCGCGGCGTTGCTATCGGCCCAGGCGGCATTGCAGCAGAGGCCTGCGACGGCAGCGCCCAACAACCAAACCCCTCGCGCAGCCGTTTTCATCGGTTCGCTCCCAAGTAGGTGTCTGCCGATTTTGGATTTATTGTCGCGGCCGACTCGTCGGCGGGCAGCGAATAGCAGATGTATTCACCCGAATAATTACCGCCGCTTACCGCAATGATGATGTATTGCTTGCCGTTGACCATGAAGGTCATGGGCGAGCCGCTCTGTTGCGCCGGCATCCAAACTGCGCCGACTTCCTTGCCGCTGTTCTGATCGTAAGCGCGCAACATGGCGCCGCGCGGGTGATCCGCCGTGGTCGTCACCATGCCATCGCCGGCGATGACCAGGTTCTTGGTAACCAGCGTTCCGATGTTGAAAGTGGTCTGCCCGGTGCGCGGAACATCCACACCCTTCAGCGCCGGATTGTTCCTGACATAGTCAGGCGTCTCGCCGTGCGCGATCTGCCATTTGATCTCGCCGGTGTCCAGATTGATGGCGCTGATCGTGCTGTACGGCGGCTTGATGATGGACAGGCCGCTCACGGTCAAGGGCCGGAAGCCTTCGTCGCCGCCGCCTCCGCCGGCCGGAGGCTTTACCTTCGGCATGGGCGCGTCCGACGATGAGTTGGTGCCCGCGGCGCTGATCATTGTCGGCTTCTGTCCTGCCTTGCCGACCACGTAGCGCGCGTCGGAGAGGTCCGGCGGCGGCGGTACCAGACCGAGCGGCTCCAGACATGAATTGCACGCATACACATAAACGGTGTGATTTTCTGGATTGAAGGATCCGCCGGGCCAGTTTGTGCCGCCATTCGCCGGGCCCAGCATCAGCGTTCCAAGCGGACCCGGCAGCCGGCTCACGACCGGCGGGGTGTAGATCGGGCCCATCTTGTAGTTCTTCACCAGATCCAGCGCCTGTTGATGCATCGCGGGCGTGAAGTCGATCAGCACATCGGGCGTCACGCCGGTACGCGCGTAGGCGGGGGGCTTGGTGGGGAACGGCTGGGTCGGGGCGTACCATTCACCCGGCACATCGCCCTTGGGCACCGGTCTTTCCACGATGGGCCAAACCGGCTTGCCCGTAATCCGGTCAAACACATACAGATAGCCCTGCTTGGACGGCAGCGCCACGGCCTTGATCGGCTTGCCGGCGACCGTGATATCCATCAACAGCGGCATCGCGGAGAGGTCATAGTCCCAGATTTCATGATGAATGGTCTGGTAATACCATTTCATCTTGCCGGTTTTAAGATCCACCGCCACCAAGCTATTGCCATACAACCCATTGCCGGGGCGATGACCGCCGTAGAAGTCTGACGTGGGGGACTCCACCGGCAAATAGGCAAGGCCGGCTTCCGCATCGGCGGTGATCTCAGTCCAGACTCCCGTGTTGCCGGTATATTCCGCCGAACCATTGAGCCAGGTTTCATACCCGGGTTCGCCTTTCTGCGGGATGGTGTGGAATTCCCAAAGCTTCTTGCCGCTGCGCACGTCATAGGCACGGGCCGAACCCTTGTTGTTGCGATAGCTCGCGGGAGTGAAGCCTTCGCGGAAAGCCGTGCCGATCAGCACCATATCTCCGGTCACGGTCGGCGCTGATTGCCAACCGATCTCGCCGGTGATGAGGTCGGGCTCGATTTTCTGGTCATCGTCCGCCTTCATGTCAACGACGCCGTTATCGCCGAAGGAACTGATGCGCTGCCCGGTCTTGGCGTCCAGTGCAATGAGCCGGAAGCCCGGAGTCACGTAGAGGATGCGCGCCTCTTTGCCGTCGCTCCAATAACTGAGGCCGCGCCCGGACAATTGCCTTGGGGCCGCGGCGCCACGCGCGCCTTCGCGCTCTCCGTGCACCCAGAGCAGCTCGCCGGTTACTGCGTCCAGGGCAATCACCCCGCGGCGCGAACCGGCGGTCGTATAGACAACGCCGCCAACT
>DATMKO010000495.1:0-2485 GCA_035571175.1 Steroidobacteraceae bacterium
GCTTTTATCGATTCGGCTTGCTTGGCTGGAAAATGAGCCGCCACGCTGGACTCGAACTTGCGCACCAGCACCGGCATGCCCTCGGCGCGGCGCTTGCGATGCCCAATGGGATAATCCACCGCAATGCGCTGACTCGCGGTGCCGTCCTTGAAGAATACCTGCACCGCGTTGCCGATGTAGCGCTTGTCCGGGGCATAGTAGTCCGCCGTGAAAACCGGGTTCTCGACAACTCTCATCTTTGCGCGCAGCGCATCGACGCGCGGATCGCTGGCGACCTTGTCCTCATAATCGGAGGCTTCGAGTCTGCCGAAAAGCAACGGGATGGCGACCATGTATTGAATGCAGTGATCGCGGTCCGCCGGGTTCGCCAGCGGACCGGTCTTATCGATGATGCGCACGCCGGGTTCCTGGGTCTCGATCGTGACGCGCTCGATCTGGTCGATCTTCGCCGCAATTTGTCCATGCAGCGTCATCGCCGCCTCCACGGCAGTTTGCGCGTGAAACTCCGCGGGATATGAAATCTTGAACAGCACGTTTTCCATCACGTAACTGCCGAACGGCTGGGGCAGAATCAGCGGCTTGCCCTTGAACAGCACGTCTTGAAAGCCCCAGGTTTTTGCGGTCAGCGCGGACGGATATCCCATCTCGCCCTTGAGCGCGAACAGCGCGTGGCGCACGGCGCGGCTGGTCGCATCGCCCGCCGCCCAGCTTTTGCGCGAGCCGGTATTCGGGGCATGCCGATAGGTGCGCAGTGCGCCGCCATCCACCCACGCATTCGACACCGCATTGATGATCTGCTCGCGGGAGCCGCCGAGCATCGTTGTGGCCACGGCCGTGGAGGCCACGCGAACCAGCAGCACATGATCCAGCCCGACGCGATTGAAGCTGTTCTCCAGGGCCAGCACGCCTTGTATTTCGTGAGCCTTGATCATCGCCGTCAGCACATCCCGCACCAGGATGCGCTTGCCGGAGCGCGACAGATAATCGGCCACCGCGAGGATCGCGCCCAGGTTATCGGAAGGGTGTCCCCATTCGGCCGCCAGCCAGGTGTCGTTGAAATCCAGCCAGCGAATCATGGCGCCGACGTTGAAAGCGGCAGTGATGGGATCGAGTTCGTAGGCCGTGCCCGGAACGCGCGCACCGCCGCTCAAGATCGCGCCCGGTACCACCGGTCCCATCAGTTTGGTACAGGCGGGATATTTCAGCGCCTGGAAGCCGCAGGCCAGGGTATCCATCAGACAGTAGGCGGCGGTCTCATACGCCAGCGCGCTTTTGATCTCATAGCCAAACGCGTAATCCGCGATTTCCTTGAGCACCTGGTCCGGGGCCGGTCGTTCTGCAGATTTGATATCGTGCGACATGAGATTTAAGCCCGCTCCGCGAGCGGCACGAATTTGAGGTTTTCGGGGCCGGTGTAGTTGGCGCTGGGGCGAATGATCTTGCCGTCTTCGCGCTGCTCGATGACATGCGCCGCCCAGCCCGAGGTGCGGCTGATGACGAACAACGGCGTGAACATGGCGGTGGGCACGCCCATCAAGTGATATGAAACAGCGGAGAACCAGTCCAGATTTGCAAACATTTGTTTGATTTCGTGCATGACGGATTCGATTCTCTCTGCCACCTCAAAACCCCGCATGTCGCCGGCCTCGCGCGCCAAACGCCGGGAAACCTCTTTGATGACGTGATTGCGCGGGTCCGACACGGTATACACGGGATGACCGAAACCGATGATGACTTCTTTGTTCGCCACCCGCCGCCGGATATCCGCTTCGGCCGCATCCGGCGTCGCATACCGGTTCTGAATCTCGAAGGCCACCTCATTGGCGCCGCCGTGCTTCGGTCCGCGCAGCGCGCCGATGGCGCCGGTTATGCAGGAGTAGAGATCGGAACCCGTGCCCGCAATCACTCTTGCAGTAAACGTCGAGGCGTTGAATTCGTGCTCGGCATACAAATTCAAAGATGTGTGCATGGCACGCACCCAGCTGGCACTCGGTTTGCGGCCATGCAGTAAGTGCAAAAAATGTGCGCCGATCGAATCGTCGTCGGTCTGCACATCGATGCGCCGGCCGCTGTTGGCGTAGTGATGCCAGTAGCACAGCATGGAGCCCAAGCAAGCCAGCAGCCGATCCGCTATGTCGCGCGCACCCGCGCTGCCGTGATCATTTGCTTCCGGGACGCAGCAGCCCAGCGCCGAGACACCCGTGCGCAGCACATCCATGGGATGGCTGGACGCGGGGAGTTGTTCGAGCACCGTCGTCACTGCCGCCGGCAGCACGCGCAGTGCGCGGAGCTTGAGTTTATAGGCCGCAAGCTGTGCCCGGTTGGGCAGCTTCTCGTGCACCAGCAAGTGCGCGATTTCTTCGAACTCGCATGTGGTGGCGATGTCGAGAATATCGTAGCCGCGATAGTGCAGGTCGTTGCCGGTTCGGCCGACCGTACAGAGCGCGGTGTTACCGGCGGTCACACCGGACAATGCGACGGACTT
>DATMKO010000496.1:0-4545 GCA_035571175.1 Steroidobacteraceae bacterium
TGCTCAGTGGGCGGCCGCGAGTTCAGCGGCGCTTACCCACCATCCATGCACCTGGGGACGTAGTCGATGGGGAACGGCGATCTTGGCAACCGGTCCCGCGCTGGGATTCTCGGCATCGATAACCCACAAGGCATGCTTGAAATCCGCCGGTCCCACTTGCCGGTCCACCATGGTCAGCAGCCAGCCCCGATGTCGCGGCGCCGACGACGGCACGTGCACGGGCTCATTGAAGCAATGCCCCGGGGGCAGCGCCAAGGCCAGGGTAGGCCTGCCGGTAAAATCCAGCCGCAGCAGCAGATTGAACATTGCGCCCACCGGGCCGCCCGCAACCGGCGGACCTTGCAGACCCTGGTTCATCGTCAGCATCCAGCCATGCGTGTAGGGTCGCCCCTGCGAGGCGGCGGGGATCAGCGGCAGATCGCCTGGCGGTCCGATGGTGGTTTCCGTCAGACTGTCGGCGTCGGACTTAAGATCGATGCTCCAACGCGCCAGGCGTCCGCCGACGTTTTCCGGCGCCACATCGAGCCCGGAGGCCCGCTGGATGAATGGGAAGGCGTTGACGCTCGACAGGCACTGATCGAACTGGATGCGGCCCTGCGCATCCTCGAACGCATTCATCATGTGATAGCAGGACACGCCCTTGGGTCCTCGGAACCAGCGCATCTGCGCTACATCGCCATAGCGCGGCATCACTCCCACCCAGCTGTCGCGTTGCATTTCGTGAACCCAGTGATCGCCGCCCGCCTGCAAGCGCGCAAGATCGCAGGTGGTGGGGTAGATCGGGAACAACGCGTAACGCTCGGTGATCGCGAAATCGTGCATCATCGAACAATAGGGTGCATCGAACCATTGTTCGCGGATGAGATTGCCCTCATCGTCGACGATGAAATAGGCGACCTTGGTGGATGCCAGGCCATCGGCTTCGTAGCCGAACAGAAACATCTCGCCGCTGTGCGGATCAATGCGCCCATGGGCCGTCACCGTTGCAGATTTGAGTTTGCCGCCGAAGTCATGGCGGCCGGTCGTCGCCAGCGTGTGCGGATCAATCCGATACGGGCGGCCGTCCTCCTTGGTCATCAGCAGCCGGCCGGCGTGCCACACCGGCGTGGTGTTGGCGACGGTGCGGTCGAGACCTCTTGCCTCGGGCTGGTCGGTGAAGGGGTTGCGATACTTGCCGAACAGCGCCCGCCCGGCGGCCGCCTCGGCACGGAGCCGTTCGGTTTGAACGTAACGGATCGCGAAACTCGCCTTGCCGCCGCGGATGCGCATCGCGGAAATCATGCCGTCACCGGACAGAACGGCGCCGCCATCCTGCATGAACGGCGGGAACTTGGGGTCAGGCACCGCGCGGAAGAACGTCCCTTCGACATCGCCGGGAACACTGCCCTCGATCGCGAGGCCTTCTAGTTCATATTCCTCGCCAATCGGCGAATTCAGGCCCGTGTACTCGAGCGTGTCCGGAAAGCCTCGCATGCGGGCCCATCATTATAACATTTGTTACGATGATATTGCCCGTGGCGGCTGTTTTTGGCAAGCAAGCCCTCAGGCAAACCACAAGGCGATGGCGCGCATTTCGATGCTGGCGCGCGGCGGGGTTTGCGGCCCGCAACCGGGGTCGTTGAAAGCCACGTGCGGCACGCAATGCGCGCGGTTGAGATCGCTGTCGTTGGTCTTGAAGATCAGCGCTTCGTCGCGCGTCATGTCAGGAAACCAATGCCAACGGTGCGCGGCATCATGGGCGACGACGATTCCCTCGAAGGACCATTCCGGCTGCGCCGGCGAGTCGAACACGGCGTCAGCCTTGATCAGATCATTCGCGGTGAGGCTGCGGGCATCGCACACTGCCAGCGGCACATCCTGAGGCGGGGCTGAGATGGCGCGCCAGACGTTGTAGTGGACGAAGCGCGCGAGTGTCTGATCTTTGGGCGCGGCGCGGCGCGCGAAGGCCGCCGCAGTTGCATCGCTGATATCCACGTGCGCAAAACGAGCGGGCCGGGAGTTATCCAGCGCACCGCATCGCGGCGACTTTTCACTGAAGCGCAGCACGCCGGGGCTGTTGACCACCACCCGATCAGCGCCCGACACCGCACTGATCAGATCGACGATTTCCTGACGATGCACCGCGCTGACGGCCTCGCGGTCGCCAAAGTCGGCCACGCTACTCCGATGCGCAACAAGACGAAAACCTTCTTGATCGAGCGTCGTGCCGCTGCCGCGGGCATCGGCAATGTCCATGACGACCGGCACGACCTCCAGCAGGTCGCGGCTCGAATCATTCGCATGATAGCGCGGCCGCGCGATGTCGCGGCCGACGTATGCGATCGCTGCCCGCACGTTCATTTCTGCACCTCCGCTCGCCGTTGTCCAAAGCGCCGGGATTTCATTCGTGGATGCGCGTCAATAATTCGATCAGTTTGGCCGTTTCCCGTTTGGTGAAGCGCGACTTCAGCCATTGCTCATTCTGGCGGATGGCGCTCTTGGCGATTTTCAGTGTCTTGCGCCCTGCCTGCGTGAGATTCAGCGTTTGCTTGCGCCCGTCGCTCCGGCACTTGCCGCGGACCAGAAACCCTCTGGACTGCAGCCGGTTGATGATACCCATGGTCGTGGCGCGGTCCATTCTTATGCGCCGCGCAAGATCGGTCTGGGCAATGCCGGGGTGATCATCCACCAGCCACAGCACCGAGACCTGTTTTTGGGTCAAGTCCAGATGCGCGAAGCTCTCGGTGAACTGCCGGTATACCGCGCCGTACGCCAGGCGGATATGGAACCCGACGATGTTGCGGATCTCACCGATATCCTCGTCGCCCTCCACGTGGGGCGTGGTAATGGCGATAATTTCCCTTTGTTTCGGCATCACGGCGCTCTTGATATAATTGTGAGTGTAACGTACAAACTAGCGAAATGGCCCGCTTCCCCGACACGCCAAGCTTCACCGGCTTCAATACCCCGTCGCGGATTGAAGCCGATATTGTAAATCTAGTTCACCAGGGCACAATTCCGCCTGAACTTGACGGCGCGTTTTTTCGTGTTCAACCCGATCCGCAGTTCCCGCCGCGCCTCAGCGATGACATTGCGTTCAATGGCGACGGGATGATCTCTCGATTCCATATTCACGGCGGCCAGTGCGACTTTCGGCAACGCTGGGCCCAGACCGACAAGTGGAAGCTCGAAAAGGCGTCGGGCAAGGCTTTGTTCGGGGCTTATCGCAATCCCTTGACCGATGACGAATCGGTCAAGGGCCGGATCCGCGGCACCGCCAACACCAATGCCTGGATTCACGGCGGCAAGCTTTACGCATTGAAAGAGGATTCCCCGGCGCTGGATGAATCCGGTGACCATGGAGACGGAAGGCTACACCTGGTTCAACGGCAAAATGACCGGACAAACCTTCTCGGCTCACCCGAAGATCGATCCGCACACGGGCAATATGCTTGCATTCGGCTACGCCTCATCTGGTCTGTGCACCGACGATTGCACCTACTACGAAGTGAACACTGCCGGCGAACTGATCCGCGAACTGTGGTTCAAGGCGCCCTACTACTGCATGATGCATGACTTCGCAATCACCGAGGATTATGCCCTATTTCACATTGTGCCGTCGGTCGGCAGCTGGGCGCGGCTGCAGAAGGGACTGCCGCATTTCGGATTCGATACGACTCTGCCGGTATATCTCGGCGTCCTGCCGCGGCATGATGGCGCGACGGCCGCAGACATCCGCTGGTTCAAGCGCGGCAATTGTTTTGCCAGTCACGTGCTCAATGCATTCCAGGAAGACAAGAAGATCCATTTCGACACCGCCGAAGCCAAAAACAACATGTTCCCGTTCTTCCCCGACGTGCGCGGAGCGCCCTTCAATGGGCAGGAGGCGATGAGCTATCTCACGCGCTGGACTGTGGATATGGGATCCCGCTCCTCGGATTTCTCGAGCATCGAGAAGCTGACGCAAACCGCTGCGGAATTCCCGCGCATCGATGACCGCTTCGCCGGGCTTCACTACCGCCACGGTTGGCTGCTGGAAATGGATATGCGCCGTGCCGTGGAAATTCGCGGCGGCAGCGCCGGCGGCCTGTTGATGAACTGCCTGTTCCACAAAGATTTGGCAACCGGCGCGGAACAGCATTGGTGGTGCGGGCCCGTCTCGAGCTTGCAAGAAGCCTGCTTCATCCCGCGCAGCAAGGCGGCGCCGGAGGGGGACGGCTGGATCGTGCAGATTTGCAACCGGCTGGACGAGCAGCGCAGCGATCTGCTGTTGTTCGATTCGCTCGAGATCGCCCAGGGACCGATTGCGACCATCAACATTCCGATCCGCATGCGCTTTGGCCTGCACGGCAACTGGGCCGAGGCGGCGGACATTGGTCTGAAGGCGTGAAGATCGGCAGCCGGCCGCATCGATCAAATTACTAAACCGGTTCGCCGGCGCTGCGCGCACGCCGCAGAATCGAGTCCTCGTCACGCTGCGCGCGGCGTGCGAGCGCCAACAACATCAGGACGATCATCGGCGCGACCCAGTTGATGCCGAGAATCGCGGCGCCGAGATCCCCGCCG
>DATMKO010000497.1:0-4360 GCA_035571175.1 Steroidobacteraceae bacterium
GATTCCTACGACCCGTTGATGGACGTGGTCACGCTAGCGCAACTGCGCGACCTTCTCTCCAGCTACGCGCAAGCGACTGACGTGGCGGCGCGCGCCGCGCCCTCGCACGATAGTTATTTTGCCGATGGGCTTGCATGAAAATGACGGCAGCCAGGCCATTGCTCGGCGGCGTCGATCGCTATGTCGTGCCGCCGGGTCTGGGGTCGCTGGCAGGCCCATTGGGCGCACTGGCTCTCGAGGCGGATGTGCTGTAGCGTGTCGCCGCGAAAAAAAATTATTCATGACGGTGCGCCCGAGTCGAATCCGGGGGCGCTGTATCTTTCCGGAACCAATCTGGCGCGCGCCGGCGATCACAATCAACGGGTCACGCTGCACGCCGTGCGCCTCAACGGGCCGGTCACGCGCACCGATCTCACGCGCAAGACGGGGCTGACCCCTGCCGCCATTGCCAATATCACCAATCGGCTGTTGAAGCATCAACTCATCCTGAACGCCGGCCGCTTGCGCGGCGCCCGCGGTCAGCCGGCGTCGAAATTCGTGATCAATCCCGACAGCCGGTTTTCGGTCGGGCTCAATGTCGACCGCGATCATGTAACACTCGTGGTGCTGGATTTCGTGGGCAAAGTTCGCGCGCGCGCCTCGCGTGAAATTCATTTTGCCAATCCCGCGGCTGTACGCATTTTTTTTCAGCGCTCGATTGGGCAGCTGCTCGCCAAGGCCGGGATTGCACGCGAGCGCCTGGTCGGGGTCGGCGTGGCATTTCCAGACGACATCACGCGGGCCCACCTGCCGGACCAACCGGCCGACTATGCTGCCTGGGCCTCGGTGCGCATCGACGATCTGATTCGCGATGTTCTGGGAATTCCCGTCTTCATCGAGAACGATGCGGCGGCCGCCGCGATCGGCGAGATGCAATTCGGCTCTGGCCATCGCTACCGAAGCTTTTTCTACCTGCTGCTGACCGCAGCGCTCGGCGGCGGCGTGGTCGCCGACGGCAACTATGTGCGTGGTGCTCAGGGACGCAGCGGCGAAATCGGCTGGCTGCGCGCCCGCAACGAGGCGGGCGAGGAGAATCAGCTGCAGAACATCGTCTCACTGTCCAATTTGTACAGCCGCCTTGCCGAGCGGGGATTTCAGGTCGCAACGCCGCGCGGCCTCACCCGGCTCAACGCCCCTGCGCGCCTGATCGTGGCGCGCTGGATTCACGAATCGACCGAAGCACTGGTGGACGCGTTTCTTGCCATCAACTGCCTCATCAATCCGGAGGCTATACTGATCGGCGGCCGCCTTCCGGCACCTCTGGTTGATCAATTGGCTAAATCGTTAAACGACAGAATGGGGGTTCACAAAGCGCAATTTCCGGCCATCGCACCGGTTGCACGGGCACTGACCTCCGATGACGCGCCTGCGGTGGGCGCCGCGATCCTGCCGTTCAGCTACCGGCTGCTGCCCACACGCTTCGCGCTGCTCAAGACTCGTGACCCGTGAGCGCCATCGAACCTAGCAGTGAATCAATGCCGCCACCGGGGTCGGCGCAACCTGGCGCCGTCCCTGCCTATCGCGGTCCGTTTGCCGTAATGACGGTGCTGTTCTTCATGTGGGGATTCATGACGGTCTTCAACGACATCTTGATTCCGCGCTTCAAGGAAGCGTTTACCCTGGACTATTTCCAGGCAATGCTCGTGCAGTTTGCCTTCTTTGGCGCCTACTTCATCGGCGCACTATTGTATTTTCTGATCTCGGCAACCGCGGGCGACCCCATCGCCCGCATTGGCTACAAAAACGGGCTGGTCATTGGACTTCTCATATCTGCCGCCGGCAGCGCGCTTTTTTGGCCGGCGGCGACCGTGCTTTCATATCCCTTGTTTCTGATTGCACTGTTCGTGGTTGGACTTGGCTTTGCCGTGCTGCAGATCGCCGCCAATCCTTACGTGACGATACTCGGACCTGAACGAACCGCGTCGAGCCGGCTGAATTTCGCGCAAGCCTTCAATTCAATGGGAACGACCATCGGGCCTCTGATCGGCGGATATCTGATTTTCCAATACTTCGCCAGCACCGCCGCGCACGGTGCGGCGTCCGTCAAGGTGCCGTACATCGCATTCTGTGCGGTATTCCTGGTGCTCGCCGTTATTTTTTACCTGATCCGTCTGCCGCACGTCGGCGAAGGAGAAATCAAGCGCGGCGCAGGAGCGCTGAAACATCCTCACGTCGTGCTCGGCGTTGTGGCGATCTTCATGTATGTCGGCGGCGAAGTCTCGATCGGCAGCTCCATTATCAGTTTTCTCGGTCAGAGATCTGTCGCTGGATTAGACCCGGTCGCGGCCAGCAAATACGTTTCGCTCTTTTGGGGCGGTATGCTCATCGGCCGATTCATGGGCGCGGTCGAATTGAGCGAGCTGAAAAAAACGACCAAGCAGATTCTGCTATTGGCCATTCCGATCGTCGCGTTCGGCGTTGTTGGCGTCTTGCGCGGCTGGACCGTCGTAAGGAATTATTTGCCCTTGCTGGTGCTGTGCTGGGTACTGTTTCAGTTTGGCAAAGCACTCGCCGGACGCACGCTGCTGATATTCTCCGCGGCGATCGTCGTATTGCTCCTGATGGCCATCGTCTTTGGCGGCACACTTGCGATGTGGTGCGTCGTCGGAGCCGGTTTGTTCACGTCCATCGGCTGGCCGAACATTTTTTCGCTGGCGCTCGACGGCACCGGCATTTACAAGAGCCAGGTGTCCTCGCTGCTCGTCATGGCGATTCTCGGCGGCGCGCTGCTGCCGCCCCTGCAAGGACACATTGCGGACATCGCCGGACTGCAGATTTCATACATCATTCCACTGATTGCGTACAGCTACGTCGGTTTTTACGGCTGGATCGGCCACAAGATCGGCAAGCGCGGCGGGCGCGCGCTCGCCTAGCCATTCGCGGGCTGGGCGAGCGGGGCTAGCTGCCGCCCGCAGCCAATTCCTTGAGCTTGAGCAGCGGACCGATGAATTTCTCGTAGTTGCGCCAGCGGTCAACGGATGATGCGCTGATTTTCTGTCGCACTTGCCATTTGCTGGCCGTGATCACCGTGCGGTTAGTGAGGTGAAAATCGACGCAGCGGGCGTCCCAGGACAAACCGGTGAATGCCAACATTTTGCGAGTCCACGCCTCTTGGTTCTCAACCAGGCCCTCGTAAGGTACATCGAGAATCGAGTCAGCGGGCAAGATCGATCGCCAGTGCGTTATGAGTCGCAAATACTGAATATAGTAGTGCACCATATCGTCCAGATCATTCGCGTAGGAGACTCCGGTCTCGAAGCGCTGAAAGTAGATCGAAAGACAGGTGTCGATGGGATTGCGGCGCATGTGAATGATGCGCGCGTTGGGCAGCGCCGCGTGAATCAAACCCAGCACCCAAAAGTTGGCGGGCATCTTGTCGATCACGCGCAGCGCATCGGCCGACAAACCTTGCAGCAGCCGCAGGTATTCATTGGCCAGCCTGCGTACCAGAGCCGCGCTGGCCTCGGTATCGGCCGCGGGCGACTTATGTGCGGCGAATGCGTTGGTCCAGAACGGCAGCTCGCCAGCCCCGTGCACTGCGGGGTGCGAGGCCAGAATTTGTTCTGCGAGCGTCGTGCCCGATCGCAGCATCCCGATGATGAACACGGGGCGCGCCGATGCCATCGTGATGGCGCCCGCCTTGCTCAGCCAGTTGCGATCATACACCCGGGTGATTTGATCGACGGCTTGCTCCACATCGCGCCGGTCATGCTTGGCTCCGTATCGCTTTGCAAGATCGTTGGCGCGCCGAAAGTTGTTGAATGCCCGCTCGAAATCGCGCACATCGTCGAAGTATTTCCCAATCGCATAGCGCAGCTGAATCTCCTTTCGCGGCGGCAGATGCATCCCGGCAATTCTCTGTGCTGATGCCAACCAAGCCGTGTCGCTGGCGCACATTTTGCGCACGCGGCAGATACCGGACCAGCCTTCCGGAGTTTCCGGATCAATCGCGAGGGCTCGCTTGAACAACCGCTCCGCCTCGGCAAATTGTCCCGTATCCGCGTGAATTTCTGCGAGCGCCACCACGGCCGCGGCTGAATCCGGGCTGATTTCCAGCGCTCTTAAACAACTCGCTTCCGCCTCGGCGGTGCGGCCCATAAGCCGCAGTGCGATGCCGAGGTTGCAGTGGACTTCGGCAAACTGCGGCTGCAGCGCCAATGCCCGGTGGTAACTCGCTATCGCTGCCTGCAATTGCCCGAATCCACGCAGCAAACTGCCCAGATTATTGTGCGCCTCGGCGAAATCCGGCTTGAGCACCAGTGCGCGGCGATAGTGGGCAAACGCCTGGTCGAGTTGCCCAAGCTCGAACAGCACATTCCCC
>DATMKO010000498.1:0-16031 GCA_035571175.1 Steroidobacteraceae bacterium
TATTACGATCGTCGGCAATTGATTACCCTGGCGGCGCAATTCGCTCAATAAATCAAGCGCAGACATCGATGGCAGCTTGAAATCGCTGATCAGGCAAAACGCTTCACCGACACGCCCGTCCGCAAGCAGCTCCTCGGCGGAGCCGTAAGTGGCGTTTGGGAACCCCGTCTCGTCAAGGAGCGTTTGGATGGCGCTGCGCATGCTTTCATCGTCATCTACCACCAGGACTAACTTCTGCTGAGACATCAACACTCCGATCTTCGGGTGGGATAAAAAAGACATGCGCCACGGCTATCCGAACTCGCCGCCCAACGAGGTGCTGGCCAAACTTGAGGTGGGACCGCCAGCTATAGAGTGCAGCAACACGGCCGATTCTCACAGCAACCGGGCGGGCTTAGTATTGCACCAAGGTGCAGAATGTTTGCACCAAAGGGCAATCCGGCTGCGAAGGGCAGAGTGGGGTGGTCGCTATTTTTCGCCGATTTCGCCCGCCAGGCGACCGAGTTCAGCGGGCGTCGATACCCCGAGCTTCTGCATCATCTGCGCGCGATGCGCCTTCACGGTGCGCAGACTTACACCCAGTTCCGCGGCGATTTGCTTGTTAAGCATGCCGGCGATGACCAGGTCAAAAACGGCCCGCTCGCGCGTTGTAAGTAAATCCAGGCGCGCCTGATGCCGATTCTCGGCAGCGAGCGCGTTGCGCCGCGCAGTATCTGCTTCCAGGGCACGCCGCAGTGCTTCAAGCAGCGTGCCACGGTTGACCGGCTTCTCCAGAAAATCCACTGCACCAGCCTTCATGGCGCGCACGGTGCTCGGGACATCGGCATGGCCGGTAAGAAAGATAATAGGCAGTGCAACTCCTTTGCGAAGCAACGCGGCTTGCAAATCAAGGCCCGAGGGACCGGGCATTTGAACATCCAGCAGGATGCATCCATGTTGATCAGGCAGCGAATTGAGCAAGAACTCACCGGTCGATGCATAGCCGATGGCACCGAATCCGGTGGTCTGCAGTAATTCGACCAGCGCCTGGCGCATGGACTCGTCGTCATCGACGATGTGGATCAGCGGCTTTGTCTGTGATTCAGCGTTCATGCCGGAATCTCCGATTCAATATACGCTGGCAGCCGCACGCAAAATACCGCGCCGCCAAGCGGGTTATGCTCGGCCCCGATGGTGCCGGCGTGTGCCTCGACAATCGTACGCGCTATCGACAAGCCTAACCCCATGCCGGTTTGCTTGGTGCTGAAGAAAGAATCGAATAGCTTGGACAAGTCGCTGTCCGCGAATCCCGGTCCCTGATCCTTCACGAAAACCGAGTGGTATTTCGCGCCGCATTCGACCTGAAGCAGTATGGAACGCCGACCGGGCTCGGCCTCGGCCACGGCCTCCATCGCGTTGAGTAGCAGATTGATCAATACCTGCTGGATCTGGGTCTCGTCGCCGAGAATTCGCGCGGGATTTGCCGCTAAGCGAAGCGCGAGGGACAGCTGTCGGCGCTGCAACTCAGGCCGCAGAAACGCCTCGACATCGGGCAGAATGACGTTCAGATCGAGGGGTTGCCGCCGAGGTTCATGCTTGGCCAGCAGTGTGCGCAAGCGTCGGATGACTTCGCTGGCACGTAGGTTGTCATTGCGAATTCGGCCCACCAGGCGAAGCAGATCCTCGCGCCGATCGCCGCCGGCCTGAAGAATCACTTCAGCGGTGTCGGCGTTGGTTTGCACGGCTCCCAACGGTTGATTGATCTCATGTGCGATTGCCGCAGTCAGTTCTCCGGCAACCGCAAGTCGTGATGCATGCGCCAGTGCGACATGCTGCTGTTGCACGGCGATTTCGGCCGTGCGTCGCCGTCGCCGTTCCAGCAATAAGGAGGCGACCAGCGCGCTTTGTAGCGCTATGATCACCCCAACGACAATCGCCACGTTACGGTATGCCTGCCAAAATGTCGGGGTCCGGAAGGCAATAATCGTATCTTGCGGCAGCAGCTTCGGATCAATTCCCCATCGTTTGATCTCACGCCAATCCACTTGGGTTACGGATTCCAGCGCCGGCGGCACGCGACGCCAATCGGGATCGCCATGAAACAAGCGTCCGACGATCTGTCCCGCTTGCCGACCCATCTGTTCAAAGCTCAACATGCGGCCGCCGACAACACCGGTACCCATGAAAGTCTCGAAAGGCGTGTACACAGGTGCCGCCGATGCGGCTGCAATGAGTACGGCGGTATCGTGCGGGAAATAGGAACGGCCTTCGCCATCTCGGAAAAAGCCGAATGTGAGCACCACGGAATCGCTTGTAAGCTCGCGTAGACGCTGCTGCAGCACCGGAAGTGCAAGCCCGACCAGATATTTCGCCTTCACATCTCGCAGCGCCGAAGTTTCCTCAGGACGCAGCGATAATGTCGAGAACGCATCCGTATTC
This sequence comes from Steroidobacteraceae bacterium, assembly GCA_035571175.1. Classification (GTDB taxonomy): domain Bacteria; phylum Pseudomonadota; class Gammaproteobacteria; order Steroidobacterales; family Steroidobacteraceae; genus Bog-1198. The sequence continues at coordinate 2,419 of DATMKO010000498.1, forward strand.
GACACGCCGGCGACAATCACCAATTGCGTCGCATGAGGATGCAATTGAAGCGCGAGCCTGGCGGTGCCGGTTATATCGTAAGTAATGGGCGCGCCGACGACATCCGGCGGAAGGTTGGGAATTGATTGAATCATTGATTGCGTGACGGCTGCGTATACCAGCGGCACGGACGAAAACAGCCGGTCGCGGAATCGCAGCATGAACGCAAGAGTGGTATCACCGACCACCAGCACGGCCTCGGGCGGCCGCGCCGCGTACTTCTCGCGCAAGTAGGTAGAAACGGCGAGTTCGTACCTGTCGCCGCCGAACTCGGGTTCATCCAGAAACTCGGAGAAAATTTGGATCGACGGCTCGCGACCCGAGGGGATTGCCTCGCGCAGCCCGGCATCGACTGCGATGTTAGCCGGCAACAAGCGATTGTTGGAATAAAGAACCAACAAGTGCTTCGTCTCCTCAGCCCCGGCGACATTCATCAGAACCAGCGCCAGCACAGCGATCAGCCGCGGCCCGCGCATTCGCGCGCTTGCACCTTGGGGCAGCGCGCTTGCACCTAGATTCAATGTTCGCCTCCGCCGGCCAGGGCGATGATTGGCAATAACTCGACCAATGCCTGCGCGCAAATGTCTGCGAAAAAAGAGGATCAAGCGAGCGAGTCCATGAGAAGACGGTTTGCACTGGTTGCTGTCCTGACCGCTCGCGCGTCGTTCCCCCGGTGGGCAGAGCTTATGAAGCAATTTGGCCATTGAATTTGTCGCAATTAGGGAACCAAAGGGAAGGAGCCATTTCAATGAACAGCGTATCGGGTACAGTCTTCATTGTGGACGATAACGTGCAGGTTCGCACGTCGCTGGCACGCGTGCTATCGGCCGCGGGTTACCGGACGCGGGCATTTGAATCCGCGGAGTGTTTCCTAAAAGAGCAAGACGGCGCAGAGCCGGGCTGTTTGCTCCTTGACATCTATCTGCCGGGCCTCAGTGGATTTGACTTGCAACGCACGCTCGATGGCTCTGCATGCGCGCGGCCAATTGTTTTTCTCACTGGCATGGCTGACATTCAAACCAGCGTAGCTGCCATGAAGGCCGGAGCGATCGATTTTCTCACCAAGCCGATCGACAATGAAAAACTGTTCATCGCGGTAAATGAAGCGCTTCGACGCGACGCCGAGCAACGTGCTGCGCGAGCAATCCGCTCCGCGATCGAAGCGCGGCTCAGCACACTGACGCCGCGCGAGCGCGAGGTTTTGAAGTTCGTAGTCGCGGGCCGCCTCAATAAACAGATTAGCGCAATATTAGGCACCGGCGAGAAGACGGTGAAAGTGCACCGATCGAGGGTGATGGCCAAAATGCGTGTGCGATCCGTTGCGGAGCTTGTGCACCTCGTCGAGCGCGTCGGCTTCTTAGGCGAACTGACTATAAGCATTCGATCGTCCGATCTTAATGGGAATAATCCTCAGCGCTTCCCAGTGATAACTGCTGGCAATGAGATGTCTCTGGTTCACGCACGATGAGATGCGAGAGAAGCGTAGTGAGTTCAGAGGAAAGAGTCGTAAGCTATTGATTACACGTGTTTCAGGGACGGATTCTAAAACCGACAATGCCTACGGAAACAATTATCTGCAGGCCGAGGCAATCATCGCGAAGCTGCGAATAGCTGCGGCGCGTGCGCATCGTAGAATGATCAACCAGCAGCGATTTAGCGAGGCGTCCTAGGCAGTTACGATGGCAGCAGCAGTAGCAGAGCCGAAGGCGCAGTACTCGGCGATCGTGCTGGGCGCGACAGGCAACGTGGGCGGCTGCATTGTGCAGCTGCTGATCAAGAACCCCTGGTGCAAGAAAGTGGTGGTGGTTACTCGCCGCAAAACGGGCGGCTTCGCTGACCCCAAGGTCTCTGAGCTGGTTGTCAGCATGGACCGGCTCGAGCAGGAGGTTGCGCCGCATGCTCGGAGTGTCGACGTGGCGCTCGCCGCATTCGGCGTTGGCAAGGGCAGCGCGAAGATGCCCGAGGAGGAGGTGCGCAAGATCGAAATCGCCTACCCGCAGGCCTTTTGCCGTGCCGCCAAGGCTGCAGGCGCTCGTGTGTGCGGGGTCATGACGGCAGCCGGCGCTAATCCTAACGCCGGGATGAAGTACGCGAAGATCATCGGCGAGAAGGAGAAGGCGGTCGAGTCGGTCAAATTCGAATTCATCGCACTGTACCGTCCCGCCGTCATTCTAGGCAACTCCAACACGCCGGGTGTGCTTGGCTACGTCATGCCGCTGTTGCAGTGGGCCATGCCGTCCAAGTACCACTCGATCCACAAGAACGACCTCGCGCGCGATGGTGGCGCAGTCGGAGCAGGCATACCTCGCGATCGCGCGGGGCAACGCTCCCACGGAGGCAACGGTGAAGATTCTGGAGTACAAGGATATGGAGCCTTTCTTCGTCAGGGGCGAGAGCGACGCGCCTTGAGAGATCAACCCCAGCTCGAGGCTCCCTTTCCATCGCGAAGCGGAGGAGGCCTCCTGCTTATTGTGTACGCCCGCGGGGACGCCGATTACGAGGTTCCTTCACCAGCGAAAGCAGCAGCACCAGTGCGATCGCCTCGCAGGCAATGGCCGCGGTGAATACGGCCGGATAGCCGAGGCTCGCCGCTATGAACCCGCCGACGAGGGGCCCGAGAGCCGCCATGGCGCTCTCCGCCGTATTGGACAGCGCCAGCCGCATGGCCATGTCGTCGCGATGGCCGAATTCGAAGACGATGTTCTGGGCGCTCATCATGTAGGCGGAATTGGCAGCGCCCAAGCCAAAGAAGGCCAGGAACATGAGCGACATACTGTGAGCGACCATCAGCAACAACGTCGCGGCGATCCAGAGGATGAGCGCGGCCACGAAAGTCGATCGGAAACCGGAATGGTCCGAGACGTATCCCCAGATGAGACTGGCCGCGGTATCCGCAATCAGATAAGCGAAGGAAAGTACGCCGATGGTGCTGCCGGTCAACGAGACGGTTTGGCTTGCATAGACGATGTAGAACGGCGCCGCCACACGACTCGCGATCGCGAAAGTCCGCGCGATCATGAAATACAGGAAGTTCGGATCGCCCTTCAGCAGCATGGGAAAATCGCGCAGGCGTTCCGTCATCCGCATCTTTGGCCGCAATGTCGGCGGCTCGGGCTCCCGCGCGAGCAATGCAAACGCCGTGAGCCCCAAACTGGTCAGCACGAAGGCTGCAAGAAAGGTGGTGCCATAACCGTTGCCGAAGACGTTATGACCCACGAGATATTTCCCGGCGAGATAAGAAAGCGCGGCCGCGATCAGTCCGCCCGTCATGTTGCGCCAGCCTTGCAGGCGTCCGCGTCGGCTGATCGGAATCATTTTGGCCAGCAGGAATTGGAACGCAACGCCCTGTGGTCCGGAGAACAGGCCGAGCAAAAACAGCAATATCATTGCGGTGATGAGCAGCGTCTGTCCATGCAAGAACCAGCCGCAGACGGCCAGCCCAAGGATCGGCACGCGCATGAGCGTGCCGAGCATCATTGACACGGGCAGAACATGCTTTCGGTGTTCGATGTGGAGAGCGCCGAAAATCGGGGAGACCACACCGCCCAACTGTTGGAGTGCCAGGCCCGACCCTACGGCGATATCGGACCCCGACAAGAGATGCAGGTAGGCTGGCACGAATGTGGGTGCGTTGAGCAGGCGGAACCCGGTCATACCCAGCATGCCGTGTAGAAAATGCCCGGCATAGTTGCGCTTCAGATTGCGATGGACGAAGTTCTCATACGCAACTTCACGCGCCGCCGGTCCGTCCGCTCCCTCGTAGAGGTCGCTCACTTAGGTCGGCGCCGGGCAACTTTCGGCATGTCGATGTCCAGGATCAGATCGATCGTGATCGAGGCCGACAAGCGGGCCGGCTGTGCAGGCCGGCTTGAGTAGATAGCGGGCTGTCGATGAAGCGATGGTCGATGCAAGCGAAGCCAAGTCGGGTCGGAGATGTGCGAGTATATGGCAAACTTTGCCCAAGACTAAAGCACATGCTGATTGAAAAGCTGCAGATCACGCGGGTTGACGACGATAGGTTTCGAGCAGAGCCAGGCGGTTCCCCGAATTGGATGCGTCTCTTCGGCGGGCAGGTCGTCGCGCAAGCCCTCTCAGCCGCCTACAACACGGTGGACGCGAGACCCTGCCATTCCTTGCACTGCTACTTCGTTCGGCCCGGAAGCCCAACCCAGCCCCTGGAGTTTCTGGTGAGCCGTGTTCGCGACGGCGGGAGTTTCACCACGCGGCATGTGGCGGTGTGCCAGGAAGCGAAGGAAATCCTCACGCTGAGCGCGTCGTTCCATGTCCCCGAAAATGGCTTCTGCCACCAAATCGAGATGCCTGCCGTCCCAAATCCCGATTCAATCGGGCGTGAACCGCTGTCGGAAGGTCCGAGCGCAGAGAGCGAACTCAAAGGGCCGCGTGTGAAATTCGCCTTTGCAGATGACATCGAGATTCTGCAGTTGGAGCCGCGCTCCTCCCGCCCTTCGGCGGCGATGCCCGCAAACAAGCGGGTGTGGCTGCGGGTACCGGGTTGCGCGGGTGCCGCGTTGCGTGAGCAACAACTGGCGCTTGCATTCGCCTCGGATTTGGATGTTCTCGAGACCGCCATGCGGCCCCATGGCGTGTTCTGGTGGACCAAAGAGCTACAAGCCGCAAGCCTGGATCATGCCATCTGGTTTCATCGTCCATTCGACATCTCTGAGTGGCATCTCTTCGTTCAGGAGAGCCCGGTGGCGTATGGAGCGCGCGGGTTCGTTACAGCGGCGGTCTTCGGGCGCAATGGTCACCTGGTCGCTTCCGTGGCACAGGAGGGACTGCTGCGAATGCGCCCCGCATCGGAATAATCTATGGCTAGTAGCCCAATAGTGTGGCGTAACGGTCGCGATGATAGGACGCCGCTCCGAAAGTTGCCTCCTGCGCGCGCGCGCGTTTGAGATAAAGACCCGCATCATGCGCGTCAGTCATGCCAATGCCGCCATGCATTTGCACCATTTCGTTGGAAACCAGATGCACGAGGGCTGCGGCCTTCGCTTTCGCCAGCGATGCGAGTTGTGCGACGTCGGCGGCATCCCGGTCAATCGCCTGCAACGCGCCCTCGACACAGGAGCGCGCGAGCTCCAATTCAGTGAACATCTTCGCGGCGCGGTGCTGTAGCGCCTGAAACGTACCAATCGGCCGATCGAACTGTACCCTGTTTTTCAGATAGTCGAGCGTGATCTCGAAGGATTGCGCCGCATGGCCCAGCATCTCCGCAGCAAGGCCGGCGCGGGCGCGATCGAGGGTCGCTGCGAGGGCGACCGCGCCCTCATCGACACCACCAAGCACCGCATTGGCGCCAACCCGAACGTTCTCGAAGATCAAATTGGCAACGCCGCGGCTGTCGACTGTACTTAGCTGCTGGCGCACGAGCCCGGCGGCATTGCCGTCTACGAGGAACAAGGTGATGCCGCTCTTGTCGTCGGGGGCACCGGAAGTCCGAGCCGCGACAATGATGAGATCGGCTGACGCCCCATCCAATACAAACATCTTTCGGCCGTTCAATAGGTAACCTGCCGCGGATCTCTCCGCCTTGAGCGCGATCCGTTCGGGGCGATGGTGAGGGCCTTCATCCACGGCAAGTGTCGCGATCAGCTGCCCTTGCGCAATCTTGGGCAGATAGGCCTGCTTTTGCGCAGCGCTGGCGTGTAACAGCAGGGCCGAAGTCGCCGTCAGAGCGGTCGAGATCAGCGGGGATGCCGTGAGCGTGCGTCCCGTCTCCTCGAGCAGCAGTCCTAAGGTCACATGGCCGAGCCCGGTGCCGCCATATTGTTCGGGGATCAACATGCCGGCCCAGCCCAATTCAGCCATCTCGGCCCAGGCAGCTCGGTTGAAGCCGTGGGCATTGCCGCCATCGCGCAGCTTGCGGAACGCGCCCACCGGTGAATTCTCCCGCAGCCATGATCTGGCACTGTCGCGGACCATGATCTGTTCCTCGGTCAGGAGCGCCGTGTTGCGCTCGCCGACGAAGGGTTCCATTTTGCGATGACCCAGTGATTCAAGATCCAAAAGGCCGAGAATTTGCTTGGCGATGATGTTGTTCTGGATTTCATAGGAACCTCCATAGATCGTTGTCGCCTTGCCACCGAGCCAGACTCGAGTCGCCTCGACCTCGTCATTCGAGAAGCCTTGAGCTTCCCATCCGAGGCCTTGATGTCCCATGATCTCAAGCAGCAGCTCGGCACGATCCTGACCGATCCTGGAGGCCGCGTTCTTCATGACCGATGTTGCGGCACTCGGTCCCTGGCTTGCTTTGGATTCCGCTGCCGCCCGCAAAAGGGTGAGCCGCAGGGCGCGGGCATCCATCATGTGACCGGCGATGCGCGCTCTTAAGTCAGGGTCGGCGATTCGTCCCTGCGGATCTGTGCCGATATAGTCTTTCGCGATTCGATCAATGTCCCGCTCATTGGCGCGGATCGGGCTGCCGGCGGACAGCCCGCCGCGTTCATGCTGCAGCAGGCGCTTGCCGATCGTCCAACCACGATTGCGATCACCGACGAGATTCTCTTTCGGCACCTTCACGTCCGTGAAGAACAGCTCGCAGAAAGGCGAATTGCCCGAGATGAGCTTGATCGGGCGTACTTCCACGCCCGGTGTCTTCATGTCGATCAGTAGGAAGCTGATGCCTTCGTGCTTTTTGGTATTGTCGGTTCTTACCAGACAGAAGCACCAATCGGCGAACTGTGCTCCGGATGTCCAGATTTTCTGACCATTGACGAGGAAATTATCGCCACTGTCCACGCACTGTGTGCGTAACGCTGCCAGATCGGAACCGGCGCCCGGCTCCGAATAACCCTGACACCACCTCACATCTCCCGTCGCGATTCCCGGGATATGCCGCCGTTTCTGTTCTTCGTTGCCGTATTCGAGCAGCGTGGGGCCGAACATCATGACGCCCATGCCGCCAATGGGGTTCCACGCGCCCACGCGACTCATCTCCTGCTGCAGCACCCGCGCCTGGACAGAGGAGAGTCCGGCGCCGCCATACTGCTTAGGCCACGTCGGCGTGCCCCAGCCGCGTTCGCCCATCGCCTTTTTCCATCTGGAGAAGTCTTGCTCGAGAACCGGACCGCCTTCGATCATCATCATCAACTGCTGCTTGCCTTTGAGTGACCGCGGAAACTTCTCTTCGATCCATTCGCGCACTTCGGCCGCAAAAGCATCCAAGTCCGTTGCAACTGTTTCTGCTTCGTTCATGAAAGTCGTCCCCTGCGTTTCACCCATGATGTAGGACTTGCCCTTGATGCTCATCTAATTCGCAGCTCGCCGGCCATTTCACGCTCGGTGGCGAGTTTGAGAAGAGCCTTGTAGTCGAGCTTGCCATTCGGAGCACGGCCCAATTCCTCGACGATCACCAGCGCGCGCGGGGCCTTGTGATCTGCCAGATGCTGTTTGACGAATGCCACCAGTTCGTGCGGCGGCACTGCCGCCGCCGCATGCTGTAATTCGATGATGGCGCACAGCCGTTGCCCAAACCGCGGGTCCGCCAACCCCACCACCGCTGCATCCCGAATCGCAGGGTGCCTTTTCAGCACCTCCTCCACTTCTTCCGGAAACACCTTCTCGCCGCCGGTGTTGATGCATTGCGACCCTCGCCCCAACACGTTAAGCGTACCGTCTGCATTCACCGTTGCCCAGTCGCCCGGCATCGACCAGCGCGTGCCGTCGATAATAGGAAAGGTCTTGGCCGTCTTTTCCGGGTCCTTGTAGTAGCCCAGTGGAATGTAACCGCCCACGGCCAGCAAACCCCGCTCCTGTGCCCCCGGCTGCAGGCGCCTGCCGTCCTCTGTAAACAGCGCGCACTCTGTTCCTAAGCTAAACTTCGCCGTATGAGCTTCACCGCCACGCGTGGAGATCGAAGCCCCCATGCCGAATGCCTCGGACGATGAAAACGAGTCGGCTAGCGTGGCGTTGGCAAGGTGCTTCAAAAGGCCGCGTTTGTTCTCGTAGCTCCACATTGCGCCGGACGAACCGATGATTTCCACGCTGGATAAGTCCCATCGGTTCGGATGTGCCTCGAGAGCCTCCAGCATCGGCCCGCAAAACGCCACGCCGACGATAGATATGCGCGATACGCGCAACCGCTCGACCTCGCTCCATAACTCCACCGGATTGAACTTGCGCGACGGCAAGAAAGCCACTGCTGTGCCGCCGGACAGCGCGGACATCGCGCCCATCTGTCCGACGGCGTGCATCAGAGGACTTGCAATTAATGAAACGCGCCGTGGCTGCGAGATCACATGAGAGACCAGATCGTTCATGGTCTCGATACCGGGCTGACTGAGGATCGGATGTGTGCGGCGCGCCATGCCGAGCAGATCGCCTTGGCGCCACATCACGCCTTTGGGCATACCGGTCGTGCCGCCGGTGTAGATGAGCAGGATATCGTCGCCACTGCGACCCCAAGGAGCCGCTGCGGGTGCGGGCGGCGAGTGCCGTACGATCTCCTCATAAGATACAGTCCAATCACGGAAGGCCGCGGGTCCGTCACCGACGGCTATCCAGCGCTTGATCTTGGGCAGCCTCGAGCGTATTGGCGCCAGCCGGTCGATGAATGCGCGATCGAATATCAGCGCTTCGGCGTCGGCATTGTCCAGCAGGTACAACAGCTCCTCGCTGCCGTACCGGTAATTCACGTTGAAGGGCACCATAGCGACGTTGAGCGCCGCTGCAACCGTGCAGAGATATTCCGGACAGTTGAAAAGGTACGCTCCGACCTTTGACTGCCGGCCGAGACCGGAATCCAAGAGATATTGAGCCAGTGCATTGGCGGTGAGCTCGAACTCCTCCCACGAGACAACACGCTCGCCCTGCACGAAGGCGGTCGCCTGCGGCTGCGCTCGGGCAATCAACTGCCAGATGTCCGCATAAGTCCACTCTGTCATACAGACCTTTTGGTGAGAATATCGTCTATTTTGTAAGGACTTAGCCGCCAGTTGTTCCTTCTGGTCACCGCCGAGTTTAGGATACCACCGGGAGTTGACGATGTGCGAAGACACGGAGGTCAATGCCGCCAGCGATGCTTCGCAGACGATGATCTGGAGAAGTGGATTGGATGCTGTAGTTCTCGATACGGATCCGCATGCCGCGATCCGCGAAGAAATACGCAAACTGTGTGCGCGATTCCCGGGTGCTTACTGGCGCGAGCTGGATCATGCCCGCGCTTACCCGGACGAATTTGTTCGCGCGCTTGGCGATGGCGGCTGGCTGGCTGCACTGATACCGGAAAAATATGGCGGTTCCGGCCTCACGTTATCTGCGGCGACGGCCATTCTCGAAGAAGTACAGCGGGCGGGATGTAACGGCGCGGCTTGTCACGCCCAAATGTACATCATGGGCTCCCTGCTGCGGCATGCCAGCGAGGCACAGAAGGCGGAATACCTGCCAAAGATTGCCAGTGGCGAGTTGCGTCTGCAAGCCTTTGGCGTGACCGAGCCCGGCAGCGGTACGGATACCGCGGCGTTGAAAACGATGGCGCGACGCGACGGGGATGAGTACGTTGTCAACGGTCAGAAAATCTGGACGTCTCGGGTTGAGCATTCCGATTTGATGCTGCTGCTCGCACGTACCTCACCCAGTGAAGAGCTGAAAAAACCTACCGAGGGCCTGTCGGTCTTCCTGATTGATATACGTGCGATGAAGGATGCCGGGCTGACGATCCGGCCCATCCGCACGATGATGAACCATTCAACCACCGAGGTGTTTTTCGACAATATGCGAATTCCCGCCAGTTCGCTGATTGGCGAGGAAGGCAAGGGGTTCGGCTATATCCTTTCTGGACTGAATGCGGAGCGGATCCTGATTGCGGCGGAATGTATCGGCGATGCTAAGTGGTTTACCGAGAAATCCACAAAGTACGCCAATGAGCGCGTGGTTTTTAACCGTCGAATTGGACAAAATCAGGGCATCCAGTTTCCCATCGCCAAAGCCTATGCGCGCATGCGCGCGGCCGAACTCATGATGCACCACGCGGCAGCCTTATTTGACGCCGGCAAGGGCTGCGGCGCAGAAGCGAATATGGCAAAGATGCTCGGCGCCGAGGCCTCCTGGGAGGCGGCGGACGCGTGTATACAGACCCACGGCGGTTTCGGATTCGCCGAAGAATACGATATCGAGCGAAAGTTCCGCGAAACGCGCCTCTATCAAGTGGCTCCGATCTCTACCAATCTCGTCCTCACATACCTTGCCGAGCATGTACTCGGTCTACCCAGGTCATATTAGTGAACGCGCCGCTTGCGGGGCCGGTGGACATAGGAGAGCTGCAGGGCTGGATCGGGCGTACCGAAACTGCGCAGGACGAAATCACACCGCGGTTGGCAAGAGAACTTAGGGCAACATTGGATCTGGATGCGCTCGAAGCCGACGGGCCGCTGCCGCTTGCAGTGCATTGGTGTCTCGCTCCGCCGGCGGTGAAAGCCTCGCTGATCGGGCCAGATGGGCATCCTCTGCGCGGCGGCTTTTTGCCGCCCGTGCCGTTGCCGCGCCGAATGTGGGCTGGCGGAGAGGTAAAGTTTCGTGATCCGTTGCAAGTAGGCGACATGGTTGATCGATGCTCACGTATTGTCGATGTGACGGTCAAGCAAGGACGTTCTGGTGTTTTGTGCTTTGTCTCGGTTAGCCATGAGTATTTTACGGTGCGTGGCCTTGCGATTGAGGACCGGCAGGACATTGTGTATCGCGATTTCAACACGGTGACGCCGAGTAGCGCCAACCCCGGGAATCTGCCCGCGCCTGGATGGCGGCGCGCCATGCAGGCCAATCCGGTATTGCTGCTGCGCTATTCGGCGCTAACGTTCAATGGTCACCGAATTCATTACGATCGCCCATATGCGACGAACGTCGAAGGCTACCCCGGCCTGATAGTCCATGGGCCGCTTCAGGCGACCTTGCTCATTGAATTTGCTGCGTCGATCAAAGACCGGCCACCCAAACAGTTTCGCTATCGCGCTGTTCAGCCTTTGTTCGATTTCACGCCGTTTGAAATGTGCGCGCGGCCCACCAGTGATGGACTGCATTTGTGGATTCAAACCGTTGAAGGTGCGCAGACAATGGATGCGCAGGCCTCATGGTAAGACCGCCGCTTATCACGGCCCTATTTGTGCCGGCTGATCGGCCGGAGCGATTCTCCAAGGCGCAATCATCGGGGGCGGACGCGATCATTATCGATTTGGAGGATGGCGTGGCGCCCGGCGCGAAGGTGAGCGCGCGATCGGCGCTGAGCGTGCCTGGCGCGCTGCCCACGGGTTGTGACGTGTATGTGCGCGTGAATGCGCGCCAAACGCCGTGGTACAGAGATGATCTCGCCGCGGTTGCGCAGCTACCAGTAGCCGGGATAGTGCTGCCTAAAACTGAAAGCGCCGAGGACATTGCGGCGACATCCAAATCTCTCCGCGTGGGGCTTATTGCGCTGATCGAGACCGCGCGCGGCCTGGCTGCTGTGCGTGAAATAAGCGGGGCAGAGGGCGTGACACGGTTGGCATTTGGTTCGATTGATTTTTGCGTGGATATTGGCGCAGCGAATGACCGCGATGCGCTGTTGGCTGCGCGCTCGGCAATCGTTCTTGCTTCACGGCTTGGCGATTTGCAGCCGCCACTTGATGGAGTGACTGTCGCGATCGACGATATGGCGCTGATCGAGGCAGATGCCCGCTACGCGCTGCGCCTGGGCTTCGGGGGCAAGCTGTGCGTGCATCCGCGCCAGATTGCGCCGGTGCGCAATGGATTTGCCCCATCCGCGGACGAGGTTTCCTGGGCAAAAAGGATACTTGAAGCCGGGGCGGAGGGGGCGGTCGCTGTGGACGGAATGATGGTCGATTCGCCGGTTCGCTCGCGAGCCAGGCAAATTCTGGCACTCGATGCGAAATCCCGATAGTCACGAATCTTGGAAATCGGCACCATGCTGACAACGGCGGGATTAGCGCGGTTCACATCGTGTCTAAGGCTTGCCGATCTGCCGCCGGAAGTGGTAAGCCGCACGCGGCTGCTGCTACTTGATTGTGTCGGCAATATGGTGCGGGCGCGTCGAGATTCCGAAAGCACGCCGGCGCTTCTTGCCGCGGTTCGAGCGTTGGGCCTCACGAACGGCAAAGCCCGGATTCTTGCGGACGTGGAGCGCTATTCGCCCGCGGGCGCGGTGCTGGTGAATGCCACTCTCGCGCATTCGCTCGATTTTGACGACACGCACGCAGCGGCGATCGTGCATCCCGGCGCTTCGGTAATTCCCGCCGCGTTAGCGGCGGCGGAGATGAGCAACGCATCCGGCGCGGAGATGCTGACCGCGATAGTGGCCGGTTATGAAGTCGCGCTACGGCTCGCGCTGGCATTGCCTGCAGGGGCGCACTACCAGCGCGGATTTCATCCGTCCGCAACCTGCGGCGTGTTTGGGGCTGCCGCATCCGCGGCTCGCGTGTTCAAACTGGATGAGTCGAAGACTGCTGCGGCCTTCGGGATCGCGCTTAGCCAGTCGGCTGGGAGTCTGCAATTTCTCGCGAATGGCGCTTGGACGAAGCGCTTTCAGGTGGGCTGGGCCAGTATGGGAGGATTCATCGCCGCGACCCTGGCGCGCGAAGGCTTCAAAGGCGCCGCGCAGCCGATTGAGGGTGGGTATGGTTTTTTGCGGTCGTACGCCCCGGCGCCGCACCCTAGCCGGGTTTTGCAAGATATCGGGCATGTATGGGAGCTGATGCAAACCGCCGTGAAACCCTATCCGTCCTGCCGCTGGGGACACGCAGGCATCGATGCTGCGATCGCGATGCGCGCGAAGTATGGCTTGCGAGTGCAGGACATCGAGGCTGTCACACTGGGAATTTCTCATGCCGGGATGTCGCTGGTGGGTGAACCCGTGGATCAGAAAATCCGCCCGGCGAACATCGTCGATGCGCAGTTTAGCGGCCCGTTTGTGATAGCGACCGCCTTGATCATCGGCAAGATGGAGTGGGACAGCTACCGTCTGCTCGAAGATCCCGCGATCCATGATTTGATGGCGCGGATTCGATGCGAGGAGGATCCGGAGATCGAGGCCGAGTTTCCCGCCAATATGTCCGGCAAGCTCACCGTCAAAGCAAACGGCGAGACACTTACCGAAACCGTGATCGTGCCCAAGGGTGAGCCGGCAAATTTCCTCACTGATGCAGAAGTTAGCGCGAAGTATGCCGGCTTGGTCGATCCCGTTATCGGCGCGAGGGCGGGGGCCAGGTTGGCTAAAGCCATTATGGGAGTCGAGCATCTAACGCACGCGGCGGCGCTATTAAATGAGGGGATTTGATCGTCTGTGGTGGAGTGGATGCCGGCGTGCGCGAATTCATCGATCGCCAGATGGAGCTGCCATACGGTCACGGTGCATATATTGATTTCGGGATGAGATTGCAGAGGCCTAATTCACCGTGCGATAGATGATCCCGCCGGGAACCGTAAGGATGATGATCGTGCCGGAACCGGCGGAGCTCTCGACGATGAACTTGCCCATGATGCGCTCAGCACGCTCGCGCATGTTTTGCAGACCGAAGTGCCCTTGCTTGCCCCGAAGCACGATATCAGGATCGATGCCCGCGCCATTG
>DATMKO010000499.1:0-6139 GCA_035571175.1 Steroidobacteraceae bacterium
GCTTGCATCCGGCGCGCCGTTTGCGCCCAACGCCTTCCTGCGCATCGGCGCGGACAACAGCGTGACGGTGATCGCCAAGCACCTCGAAATGGGCCAGGGCGCCTACACCGGCATTGCCACGATCGTTGCCGAAGAGCTCGATGCCGATTGGCCGCAGGTACGCGTCGAAAGCGCTCCCGCCGATGCAAAGCGCTACGCCAATCTCGTTTTTGGCACCCTACAGGGAACCGGCGGCAGCTCGGCCATGGCCAACTCCTGGAATCAGCTGCGCGAGGCCGGTGCCAAGGCGCGCGCGATGCTGCTTACCGCCGCCGCGAGCGACTGGCATGTACCGACTTCCGAACTGACGGTCTCGAAAGGCGTCGTCTCCCACGCGGCAACCAACCGCGCGGCAAATTTCGGCTCGCTGGTAAAGACCGCGGCAACACTGCCCGTGCCCGACCAGGTCACGCTCAAAGATGCCAAGGACTTCAAGCTGATCGGCCACAAGGCAGCGCGCGTCGATGCGGCAGCGAAGACTGACGGTACCGCCGAATTTACTTTGGACGTGGTGCTCCCCGGCATGCTGGTGGCGCTGCTCAAGCGTCCGCCGCAGTTCGGCGCGACGGTTCGATCCTTCGATGCGACCGCAGCCAGCGCAGTGCCAGGCGTGGTCAAGGTGCTGCAGGTGCCCCGCGGTGTTGCCGTGGTTGCGAAGAGTTTTTGGGCGGCCAAGCAAGGACGGGACGCGCTGCGGATCGATTGGGACGACTCGAAGGCGGAGAAGCGCAGTTCCGCCGATTTGATGGAACAATACCGGCGCCTCGCGGACCAACCGTCGCTTGCCGCGCGTAAGGAGGGCGACGCCGAGCGGGCGCTGCGCGATGCGACCCAAAAAGTGACGGCCAGCTACGAATTCCCGTACCTTGCTCACGCGCCGATGGAGCCGCTCGACGCGGTGGTCAAGCTCAGCGCCACCAGCTGCGAGATCTGGGCCGGCGATCAATTCCAAACCGTCGATCAAATGAACGCTGCGCGCACCGCGGGTTTGGATCCACAGCAAGTCAGTATTCACACGCTGTACGCCGGCGGCAGCTTTGGTCGGCGCGCCAATTTGGGGTCGGATTACATTGTGGAAGCGGTATCGATTGCCAAAGCCTACGGCGCCGACGGCACACCAATCAAGCTGCAGTGGACCCGCGAGGATGACATTCATGGCGGCCTGTACCGGCCCATGTATTTTCACAAGCTCGAAGCGGGTCTCAATGCGCAAGGCCAGCTCACCGCCTGGCGGCATGTCATCGTGGGACAGTCCATCATGGCCGACACCATGTTTGCCGCGATGATCAAGGATGGCATCGACGGAACATCGGTCGAAGGCGCCGCAAATATCGCTTACGCAATACCCAATATTGCGGTCAATCTGGCGACAACCAAGACCGGCGTGCCGGTCCTGTGGTGGCGAGTGGTGGGCAGTTCGCATACCACCTTTGCCGTCGAAGCCTTTATCGACGAGGTGGCGCATGCCGCTGGCGAGGACGGATTCACATTCCGGCGGAAACTGCTGGATCACCATCCGCGATTGAAAGGCGTGCTCGAGCTCGCCGCCGAGAAGGCGGGCTGGAGCAGCGCTCCCCTGCCGGCGGGTCGGGGCCGCGGCATCGCCGTTGCCGAGGCATTCAAGACCTATGTCGCGCAAGTGGCCGAAGTGAGTGTCGACAAGGACGGACACGTCAAAGTCGACCGTGTGGTGTGTGCGGTCGATTGCGGCACGGCGATCAACCCCGACATCATTGCCGCGCAAATGGAAGGCGGCATCGGCTTTGGGTTGGGAGCCGTGCGATTTGGAGCGATCACTTTGAAGGACGGACGTATCGAGCAGGACAACTTCAATAGCTATCGCGTGTTGCGTATGAATGAAATGCCCAAAGTTGAAGTGCACATCATGCCATCGACCGAGGCGCCGACCGGTGTGGGAGAGCCCGGCGTGGCGCCGGTCGGGCCGGCCGTCGCCAATGCCATATTCGCCGCCACCGGCAGGCGCATGCACGTGCTGCCGTTTCCAAAAACCGGAGACGCATGAAACTTGCCGCCGAAAGCGGGCGCGGCGCACCGGCCGTTATGTGGATCCTGGCGTTGATTGTGGGAGCGGCAATCGTCGTATCGGCGTTTCTAATATTTGGACCGCATGCGACGGACTTTGCGGGCGGCAAGCGCGTGGCACTGACCGATTACAAGGCAACGGATCCCACCGGGGTACCCGCAGAACTTAAATCCGCGCCGCTCGTCGAGCGCGGCGAATATTTGACGCGCGCCGCGGATTGCATGGTGTGCCACACGGCCAAGGATGGTCAGCCATTCACCGGAGGGCGCGCCTTTGTGCTGCCGTTCGGTACCTTGTACTCGACCAATATCACTCCCGATGCGGAAACGGGAATCGGCAACTATTCGGATGCGGATTTCCTGGCCGCGGTGCATAAAGGGATCGGCCGCGGCAATTCCAAGCTATATCCCGCAATGCCCTATGCCAGCTACACCTACATGGCTGATGCGGACGCTCTGGCCATCAAGGCCTATCTATTCTCGCTCAAGCCCGTACACGCACCTGCGCCGCAAAACACCCTCGCCTTCCCTTTCAATCAACGCGCTCTGGTAAGCATCTGGTCGGCTCTATTCAACCCCGACACACGCTATGAACCAAACATCGATCGCAGTCCCGAATGGAATCGAGGCGCCTACCTGGTCGAAGCGATGGAACACTGCGGGGAGTGCCACACCCCGCGAAACATTTTCTTCGCGTTGAACAATCGGCGGAAATTCGCCGGTACCGTGCAAGCCGGTTGGCGCGCGTACAACATCACGCCCGATCGTAGTGGCGGAGTTGGGGCCTGGAGCGATGCAGATCTTTCGAAATATCTCGCGACCGGTCATGCCGACGGACGCGGCACTGCCGCGGGTCCCATGGGCGAAGCGGTCGATGCAAGCTATAGTTACCTGAAGCCGAGCGACATTACTGCCATGGTGATTTATTTGCGGTCGGTATCGAATGCCGCCGCTGCCGATCTTCCGCAGCCCAAACTCACGGCTGCTGCCGATTCCGGCGCCGACAACCGCGTCGTAATTGGGGATTCACGCGGCAAGGAAGTTTATGAAGGCGCTTGCGCCGGTTGCCACGGCTGGACTGGAGTGGCGTCAGATCTACCCTGGGCAACGCTGATCGGCACGCTCGATGTCAATGATCCGACTGCCAACAATGTGGCGCAAATCATCATCGGCGGCGCGCAGCGGCATACCGCCGTTGACGCTGACAACATGCCGGCATTCGGCAGCACGTATTCCGACGCCGAAATTGCCAGTGTCGCGAACTTCGTCACTGCGCGCTACGGCGCGACGCCATCCCGGATAACGGCCGCGCAAGTCGCTAGGTTGCGCGCCGAAAACTAAGACGAGGACGCTCTAGGTTTGGTCTGCGTAGGCCTTGACAAGGAGGTAGAGAAAATTGCGCCCGTCGAGCAGGGACTTCACGCTGACGTACTCGTTGAGCCCGTGAATGTGTCCCAAGTCGGGCCCGACGAATATGGGCTCAATACCATAAGTGGGGATGCCGACGGCGGTCAAAAACACACCGTCCGTGCCGCCCGCCTGCAAAATCGGCAGAACGGGAACCCCAGGATAAAACGTGGCGCTCAGTTTCTGCACCGGGCCCAGTATCTGGGGTGTGAGCGGCGGGGGCGGGGATGTGGGCCCGCGCGTTTCGAGCGTAGTTACTTTCACCGCCGGATCCGCGACGAGCACCTCCAATTGGCGCCGCACGGATTCTTGCGGCACGCCTGGAAAGATTCGGCAATTGATATTGGCACGCGCGCGCTGCGGAAGCGCGTTGGTCGCGTGCCCGGCTTCCAGCATGGTCGCGACACAAGTGGTCCTCAAGGTAGCGTTCCAGCTCGGATCCTTGGCGGACACGAGTGCAATTGCGCGGCTGTCGTTCGGATCCCTGACGAGCGCGTTCATTGCATCGGCGATGGTCTTGTCGCCCTTGGCCGCCTGAATAGGCGCCATTCCCGAGAAATAGGCTTTGCTGGCATCGGTAAACTGTGCGGGAAACTCGTACGCCTCGATGCGAGTCAGCGCCGCCGCTAGCCGGTAGATGGCATTATCCTTCAAGGGCCGCGAACTATGGCCGCCTGGATTCGTAACTTCGAGCCGATAATTCTGCGGCGTCTTCTCGCCTGCCTGGATCTCCAGAGCGACACGGCGCCCGTTGGCATCGAGCTCGCCAATCGCGCCCTCGTTGATGGCAAATGCGGCGTCGATGATGTCGCGCCGATTCTCCGCAAGCCATTGTGCGCCGTTGAAAGCGCCGGCGGTTTCCTCGCCACAGGTGAGCGCCAGCTTTACCGTGCGCCGCGGCCGGTACTTCTCCTCGCTGAAACGAACCAGGGTATCGGTCCAAATCGCTGCTTCTGCCTTGTCGTCAATTGCGCCGCGAGCGTAGAACGAGCCGTTTTCCTCCACCAGCGTAAATGGATCCCGAGTCCAGTCCTCGCGTTTTGCCTCCACGACATCGATGTGCGCCAGCAATAAAATCGCCTTGAGTTTCGGATCCTTACCCGGGTAGACGGCAACCAAACCGCCTTCTTTCGGGTGGTCCGGTGCCGTAAAAATCTGCACATTGCCTGGAGCCATTCCCGCCGCTTTGAGCCGCGCCGCCATGCGTTCCGCGGCCAGCGTGCAATCGCCAGCGGAAAGCGCCGTATTGGTTTCAATGAGTTCTTTGTACAGGTCGCGAAACTTAGCTTCGCCGGGTTGCATCTGTGCCAACGTTTGCAGACTGAGCAAGCCCGCGGCAATCGCCGCAGCCATCAATAAAATTCTACGCATGAGTCGTTCTCCTGCGGTGCATGTTAATTGAAAATGCGCCATGCTCGGATACTTTGATCGCGATGCGCAGGATGGGCGGAGCCCCAGGGGGTTGATCATTTTACGGCCAAGAAGCCGCCCAGTCCATTGGTCGCGGGGGTACCTAAAGGGAGATGTACCAAATCGGGCAGCCACCAGTAAGATATCGTTGCTGGTCTGGGTCGGCGCCTGGTAATCAATCGACTAACCTTCTTTGGATGAGCGCCAGGTGTTTTTGCGTGCCGCGAAAGGATGTTCGCTATGAGTTTTGATGATCTGTTTATCGGCATCGTGGTCAGCGGCTTTGCGCTTTCCGCCGCCTACCTCGGGGCTGAATATCGCTCGTGGCGCAATCAGGGCGCTGCGGAGCGGCGCAGGGCCTCGATTTTGCATGAGTTGCATGCAGCGAGCTTGTCCCAGCAACGCAGCGCCAATCTCGAGCCCACCCTTGTGCAGCTGCAAAGGTTCACCGACACCGCTGCCGCGGCTGGCGACGAAGTCGCCGATGCCGGACGTCGCGCGCAAGCGCGCTCTGCTTTGTCGCGCACGCAACCGTTTGCCGACCGACGCACGCGCGAGCGGCATCAGGCATCTACTAATTGAGCGTTAAGTTAAATCCTCGGCACTCATTCCTCTCAAGATCTCCGGCTTATCGCCTCCTGCGCCGCGGGCGCATTGGTGCCGGCAAGCGATTCGACGGTTGAGCGCTGCTGAATCTGGCCGTTGAAGAGGTAAGCCACCGCGCCGATGATCAAGCTGTTCATCATCAGGGCAATGGCGAGTGCGGCGAGCTTCGATGATATTTGCGTAGACATGGTCGTCTCCCGGAAAAAAGTCTGAGGTTTGAACGCGATTCCATCTGGGAAAGAGCAAAAGGCGTGCCAGGCGTTTGCACGCGTTAACCTGCTATTTTCTATGACATTGTTTAGGTATTCGCGCTGATCAACGCACGCGGACACTGTCCGCGGACAAAGCGGACGGACAGGGTCGCCTTAGGCCGTGAGAATCGTGCCGTTTGTTCGAAGCTCTTCAATCTCAGCATCGCCAAAGCCCACACTCCGCAATACGCGCAGCGTGTC
Organism: Steroidobacteraceae bacterium; assembly: GCA_035571175.1. GTDB lineage: Bacteria > Pseudomonadota > Gammaproteobacteria > Steroidobacterales > Steroidobacteraceae > Bog-1198. The sequence continues at coordinate 5,958 of DATMKO010000499.1, forward strand.
TGCGCTTGGATTTCTTGGAGCTTCGGGTTCTGGAGTTTTCGTCGACGAGTAACGCGGCGCCGGTGCTGGGTGGGTGACCCCTTGAATGTTCAGAAATGCCTGCCGTTCGACATTGTGTTTGTGAAATGGCGCTTCGGACATCGACAGAACCGGTGCAACGCATGCATCCGTTCCCTCGAGCA
>DATMKO010000500.1:0-2900 GCA_035571175.1 Steroidobacteraceae bacterium
CCCTATTCATCCCCCATTTCGGTGGATAACCCGGTGCACATCGCAGCGCACTACGTCATAAGCAACCATCTATTCAATATCTTGCACCCACTGCTGCTTTTTTGACCACCCGCCAACGCGCGCACATACTGCGAAACTCAAGAACGGCATTACAACGGGAAGGAATCAGCTGATATGGTGAAAAACGCTGCGCTGCTTTTTGCACTTGCTGGGTTGGCTTTTTCTGCGGGATTTGCGGTTGCCGAGACTCTCGCGCAGACCGGTCGCGAGAGCCAATTCGAAAACGGCGCGGTAAAGGTGTGGAAATCTCTCGTGCTCCCCAACAATCCCTTGCCTTTGCATCGACATGAACATCCGCGAGTGATCATCGCGCTGCGCGGCGGATCGATGAAGATTCTCGAGGAGTCGGGTAAGAGTGAAGTACAGGAGTGGCAGACCGGCAAGGCGTACTGGCTGGGCGCCAACCCTCCCGGAACGCGGCATCAGGACATCAATGTCGGGGATAAACCCATCGAAGTCATGGTGGTAGAGCTTCTGAACGAGAAATAGAACCAGCAACGCCAAACAACCCGCGGCCGCTGAACGTCACGCGCCGCGGCGGTAGTCCGGCCCCTGGCTCATTTGCCTGTCGAGCCCAATCGCGCCCAGCATGTAGTGCAGCGCCGCCCAACCGTGCAGCAGCACCGTCGCCAAGATGCCTTCGCGCGAGGACAGGGAAAGCGCCGCCCGGCAAGCCTCATGCATGGCATTTCCCGCGGTGGCCGATGCGCCGCCGCCCGGACAGGACAGTTGAAACGAGGCGCCGCCCGCGGCGGGGCTCGAGCGCATGAGCTCAAATGACTTGCTGACGGTATCGGCATCCGGGTGGTTGAAATTGAACTGCGCGAGATGATCAATCAGCCAGCCGGTGAACAAGGCGCCCCCGGCAAGCGCGACCACGCTCAATAGCACGTAAATGAGTGCAGTCGCAGTTGCGCGCCGGCGCACCGCGACGACATTCTGTATCACGCCGAAGGTGGGTCCGAAGGAAATGTATTGAAAGAATCCGGCAACCCCGAGAAGCACCGCGGTCGCGCGCCAATCGGACTGCAAAAATGCGCCGACGTACAGCGGCAGGCTCATGCTCAGGGCCACGGCCGGAACCAGCGCATACCATTTTGCGCTGCGGCTTCCCAAGAAATCGGCGATGAATCCGCCGCACAGCAGCCCCACACCCACCGCCACCCCGCCGGTGAGCCCGGTGATGATGCCGATGGCCGCATAGTCGAGTTGAAAGCCGCGATTGAAAAATGCCGGCACGAACGCCCAGCTGCCTTGGGCTGCGAAACTGGAGATGACCACGCCGGCAACGATGTTTGCGGTTGGCCACCGGCATAAAAGCGTGCGCGCCACGGCAGCGAACTCCGCGAACTCCCCCCGCACCCAGTTGGAGCTGCGCCGCGCGGCGTCGGCGCGCGGCGGCTCCTTCACGTACTGCTTGATGATGATTGCGACGACCACGCCAGGCAGTCCGACGACCAGGCACGCCGCCCGCCAGCCGTAATGCAACGCCACGTAGCCGCCCACCATCGCGCTGATGATGTAGCCGAGAGAAATTCCGCAGGAGTAGATCGACAATGCGGTGGCGCGCCGCGTTGCGTCGAAGTAATCGGAGAGCAATGAGTGCGCGGGCGGGGTGCAGCCGGCCTCACCAAATCCGACGCCGACACGCAGCAGCAGCAATTGCAGGAAGTTCGTCGTCAGACCGCACAATGCCGTCAAGCCCGACCACAGCGTCATGACGATGAATACGATGTTGACGCGGTTGAATCGCTCCGCAAGGCGCGCGATGGGAATTCCGCTGAACGCGTACAGCGCCGCAAACGCCGGGCCCACCAACAATCCGAGCTCCGTGTCCGAGAGCTTGAGATCGACCTTCAGAGGCTGACCGATAATCGCGATGAGAGTCCGGTCCGCGGCGTTCAGCGTATACGCCAGCATCAATAGCAATGCGACGGCATACCTATATGTGTTTGCAGTCAACGCGCCATCGCCGCGGCTTGCGCCTCTTCCGTCCACGTGGGCTCGATGTAAAACGGTCCCGGTTTCTCCCGCAGCTGCTCGTATTTGCAAATCTCGGGTTCCGGACCGAGTGGCGTGGATACGCCGCGGCGGAATGCCCACTCGCCGCGCTCGCTGTCGCCGGCCCGGACATAACTGCTGATCATGAAACGCCGATCCGAGTCGCTGGAGTTGGCGGCGGAGCCGTGCACGGTGTAGAGCGTCCAGAGCAGAAGATCTCCCGGCTCCATTTCGCAGGTCACCGCCGTCCCGGGATCCAGTCCCACCCGGCGCAGAGCTTCCGCCGGAGTTTGGCCGGTCATGATCGAGCCATCCTCCGAAAGTCCCAGGTAGCCGTTCAGGTGGCTGCGCGGAATGATTTGCAGCGCGCCGTTGGCGGCGGTCTGCCGATCGATCGCCAGCCCCGTGTTGATGTTTCCGTAAAGTAGGTTGCGCGTGGCCTGCGAATTGCGAAACCGCGCATCCTGATGGTAGCGATAGAAGGTGTATTTCGCGCCCGGCGGCTTCCAATGGATCTGATGCGCCATTTGTTTGATGTCGGCGCCGAGCAGGGGTTCGAGCAGCGTCAGATATCGAGGATCGCGCCGCATGCGCTCGAGGTACGGGCTGATCCATGCGCTCCAGTGAGCCTGCAGCACCACGCGGCGATTGGCCTTCGGATCATCGAGTATTTCGAACAGCAGGTTTTTGTGGCGATAGGTGGCGTGATGTTTGAGAGCAACGCTCTGCACGCGGTCGGTTTCGCGCCGGATCTGGTCCATGATCTTAAGGGGGAAGAAGCCGCGCACCAGCGCGTACCCTTCAGAGTGCAATTGTTCCTCAAGATCCTGCATGGCCGA
>DATMKO010000501.1:0-2273 GCA_035571175.1 Steroidobacteraceae bacterium
ATAAGGGCACACAAAACCACGAACAAATTGGCTGAGTGCGCCTAGGGCTCAACGGACGGCCCCGGCTCCTGGGCGCCGGGGTCACCTTCGCTATGGATGTCCGATTTGCCTCAAGACCGGCCACGACCGCGGACGACCGGCGCGGCAGAGAAAGGCCATTTGCGACATTTTGCACCGCAAAACCAGGCGTCTCGGTAACCCGTCAATCCGCGGTGACACAATGGCCGTAATCTCAATGTCGGCGGTGGGCAAATATATTCCCGCGCGCCGCGTGGGCTTTGGCCAAGCGGAATTCGCACGGGGCTGCTGTCGCTGCGCCAATTGGTAATGCCGTCGCATGCGGCGGCCCGGAAAGGGCCCAGTTTATGCGAACGCGGCAATAATTAATCAACGTATTTCAGCTATTAAGGAAATATGAAAATCCAAAATTTTGGAACCGCCAATCGAGTGAAAGTCATGCTTGGTGATTTAACGAGTCGGCTCTGTCGCAATCGCGACGGCAACGTTGCGATGATCTTTGCGCTGTCGATCATCCCAATCATTTTCTTTGCCGGGATGGGGCTGGATTTCGCGGCGGCGACACAGAAACGGGTGAAGCTCAATGCCGCAGCGGATGCCGCCGCGCTTGCCGCGGTGGCACCGGGCATGATGAATCAGCCGGATGCCAGCGCGAGTACGGCGGCGCAGAAGATGTTCACGGCTCAAGCCGCCACCGTGGCGCAACTCAACATCGATACATCGCAGCCGACCGTTACCATCACTCACACCGGCCTCGCCCGGAACGTGAACGTCAGCTACACCGCGAACTCGATCAATGCGTTTCCGAATGTGCTGGGATTGCTTACCGGAGGAACGGCGCAACAGTATTGGCCAATCAGTGGCTCGTCCCAAACGAGCTCGACGATCCCGCCCAATATGAATTTCTATCTGCTGCTTGACAATTCGCCGTCAATGGCGCTGGCGGCTACCACGGCCGGCATCACCACGATGAACAATAACACCACGGCCCAGGGCGGCTGCGCGTTCGGCTGCCATGAGACCAACCCGACATCGAGCGATGTCGCTGGCAACCCCTTCGTCAGTGGCAACAGCGGACCCCAGATAGACAATTACACTCTCGCGAAAAATCTCGGCGTCGTGTTGCGCATTCAGAACGTGGCCTCCGCCACCTCAGCGCTGATGACCTCTGCCCAGCAGTATCAGACGAGCAATTCCCAGTTTAATGTTGCCTATAAGATGGCGATCTACACGTTCGCCAATGCCGGAATTGTTCCAATCTTTCCCACAAGCTGCACGACCACGACCTGCACCCCCTCCAACAACCTTTCGGCCGCGGGGACGGCGGCGAGCGCTGTCGACGTCATCGAGGTTTGCAGCAACAACTACTTGGGACCCTATGACTCTAGGACCGCCTCCTGTACAAACAACAATAGCGATGAAGACACCGAATTTGATACGGCCATGAATCAGATGAACACGCTGATGCCGAATCCCGGCACTGGTGCGTCGAATAGCACGCCACAAGAGGTGCTGTTCATCGTCACCGATGGCGTCGAGGACAAGGCGCTGCCCGACTCGTTGCAGACGAGGTGCTCGGAGACTGAGACCGGCAGCCGTTGTCAGCAGGAATTCGACACGCAGTTGTGCACCACCATCAAGAATCGCGGCATCTTCATCGCTATTCTGTACACGGTGTATGAGCCGCTGCCGGCAACAGGCAATGGCAGCAATACCTGGTACAACAGCTATGTGGCGCCGTATCAGACCAAGATCGGTTCCAACCTGCAGAGTTGCGCGTCGCCCGGTTTGTATTTCGCCGTGACGACTGACCAGGACATCTCCACAGCGATGACGGCATTGTTCCAAGCCTCGGTCGCTACCGCGCGCTTGACGCAGTGAAGCTTGCGCGCCGACCTCCCGGCAGCCGCGGAGTCTGGTTCGTCCGCGATATCACGGCCTGATCGGGCGCGCCTGCAGTATAAGGCATGATAGTCTTTGGCAACGTAGCCGGCCCACGGGTTAGGCGGCGCGGCAGGAGCCGTCGAGCCGCGCCGCGCGCATGACATTTGAGCCACGGGCATGACAATTGAAATGTATGCCAGCCTGCGGCAGTGCTTGCCGCGCGGTAAGATCGTGGCCGATTTGCGCGTCGAAAGTTACGGCTTGCAGAGGGCGAGCTGAGATGAGAGCGGCGCCGTAATCTGTGTCGTCAATCGCGGAAAGAACATCGCATTCTGATTGAGCCAGATCGTGCCAGTGATCACGTAACCTAG
>DATMKO010000502.1:0-6128 GCA_035571175.1 Steroidobacteraceae bacterium
CGCGCAGGCCGTGGATGGCCGCGTGATTCAGCGTGCCGGTTTCGATGCGGTAAGGGGCTGCCGGATCCTGGACGCTCAAACGGTCCGTGGGAAGCCGATCGAGGGCGCCGGGCCGCGAATACAGCACTCCGACATGCGGGCCATAGAATTTGTAGCCCGAACACAGCAGGAAGTCCATGCCGAGAGTCTTCACGTCAAGCGGGAAATGCGGTGCGTAATGCACCGCGTCGATCACCAGTAGCGCACCGACGGCGCGAGTAAGACGGCGTGCGAGCGCGATGTCGTTGACGGTGCCGAGAGCGTTCGATGAAGCACCCAATGCCACCACTTTGGTGCGCGGCGTGATCTTTGCGGCCATGTCGGACTCATCGAGCCGTCCGGATTCCAGCAGGCGCACCTCTTGGATGATCACTCCCTGACTGCTAAGGCGCAGCCAGGGTCCGCGATTGGCCTCATGATCGAGTTGGGTGATGAGCACCTCATCGCCCTTTTGCAAGGTTCGGGCAATGGCGCCGCTCAGTGCATAATTCAACGTGGTCATGTTGTGACCGAAAGAGATGCAGCTGGAATCTTCAGCGCCCAGGAAATCGGCGAGAATGGCGCGCGCCGCCGCCATGCGCCGATCGACTTCTTCGGAAGGCAAAAACCTGCCATGCGTGTTGACGTTGCAGGTTTCGTAGAAGTCCGCGATGGCCTCGATGACCACGCGCGGGACTTGACTGCCGCCGGGACCATCCAGAAAGGCGAGAGGAGGATTTTGGCCGTGATGCTCGAGCGCGGGAAAATCTTGGCGACAGCGCAAGCTGTGTTCGAGTGTAAATGCCATTGTAAAGTATGCAAGGGCGAGACTTAAGTGGCAAGAAGATCAAGGAAACGCATGAAATTTTCAGCCGTGGTGGAGCGAATCGCCGGCGAGGGCGCTGAAGCGTGGACCATGCATTACAAGGCCCGCGCGGCGCAGGAGCGCGGTGAGGATGTGATTGTGCTCTCGATCGGCGATCCGGATCTTCCGGCGCCTGCGCCGGTGCTGGAGCGCGCCCTCGATGCCTTGCGCGCCGGCGACCTGCGCTACACCCCCGCGGCGGGGCGCCATGCAGTGCGCGAGGCGATCGCGGCGGCGCATATGCTTCGTACCGGGCAGGCGGTGAGCGCCGCCAACGTCATCTTTCTCTCGGGGACGCAGAACGCGCTGTTCGCCGCCTCCATGTGCATCGCAGGGCCCGGCGATGAGGTGCTGGCGATGGAGCCGCTGTACCCGAGTTATCCCGCGACCATTCAGGCATCGGGCGCGCGCATGGTGCGCGTTCCGGCCCCGGCGTCGAGTGGATTTCGCCCCGACCTTGAGTTGCTCGAGGCGGCGATTACGCCGCGCACGCGTGCGCTGTTTTTCGCCACTCCGAACAATCCCAGCGGCGTGATTTTGAGCGAGCACGAATTGACCGCGATCGGCGAACTCGCGCGCCGGCATTCGCTGTGGCTGGTGGCGGACGAGGTGTATGCGGGACTGGCGCCCGGAGGGCGGGTGCCGGGTCTTGCGGCCCGATTGCCCGAGCAGGTGATCACCGTCAGCAGCATATCGAAGTCGCATTCCCTGCCGGGCCTCCGGGCTGGCTGGCTGGTCGGACCGAAGCCGCTGGTCAAGCACGCGGAATCTCTCGCGATGTGCATGCTGTTCGGTCTGCCGGGGTTCATCCAGGAGGCCACGATGACGGCTCTTGAGGTCGCGGCTCAGGCAGAGTCGAGAATTCGCGATTTGTGCACCGCTCGGCGCGATATGCTGCTCGAGGGACTTAAGGACGTGCGCGGCATACGCTGCTGCGTTCCGGACGCCGGCATGTTCACGCTGATGGATGTGCGCGGCACGGGTCTTTCGGGCTACGATTTCATGTGCGCGCTATACGACTCCGAGCGAGTTTCGGTGATCGACGGCGGCGCCTTCGGTGCCGAAACCCGCGGGTTCGTGCGGCTGTGTTTCGCCGCCGATGAGGCAAGCTTGAGCCAGGCAGTGGTGCGCATTCGCCGCTTTGTCGGCACATTGGTGAGGTAGTTATGGCGGCAGAGAACTCGGATTTCGGAATCGTGGTGCGAACGGCAGGTGGCCCCGAGACTTTGGAGTGGACCGTGCTGCCAACGATGGCGCCCGGCCCTGGAGAAGTGCGCATCCTGCAAAAGGCGATCGGCGTGAATTTTATTGACACGTACTTTCGCAAAGGCATTTATCCCTGGCCGACGACGCCACTGATTCCCGGCGGCGAAGCGGCGGGAATCGTCGACGCGCTGGGCGAGGGCGTTGCAGATTTCAAAATCGGAGATCGCGTGGCCTACGTGCTGCCGTCCGGCGCCTATCGCACGCGCCGCGCCGTTGCCGCCGATCGCCTCGTGAAAATACCGGATGGGATCGACTTCGATGCGGCCGCCTCCCTGATGCTGAAGGGGTTGACCGCGCAATTTCTGTTGAATTCCTGCTACCCGGTCAAAGCGGGCGATGTCGTGCTGGTGCATGCGGCCGCCGGCGGAGTGGGGCTGTTGATGGGCCAATGGCTGAAAATCCTGCGCGCGACCGCCATCGGCACCGCGGGCTCGGCCGAGAAAGTGGCCATGGCAAAGGCCAATGGCTATGCACACGTGATCGACTATCGAACGGAAGATTTCGCCGCGCGCGTCAAGGAGATCACCGGCGGCAAGGGCTGCGACGTGGTTTACGATTCGGTGGGCAACGACACCTGGCGGGGTTCGCTCAAGTGCTTGAAGACGCGCGGCATGTTCGTGTGTTTCGGACAGTCATCGGGAGCGGTCGCGGACTTCAAATTGGCCGACCTTGCCGCGGGAGGATCGCTGTACGCCTGCCGGCCGACGCTGTTCGACTACATCAAGAGCCGCGAAGATCTGCGCTCGCGCGCCGCCGAGCTATTCGCCAAGCTCGCCTCAGGAGCAGTCAGTGCTCATATCGGCCAGCGCGTGGCGCTGCGCGATGCCGCGAATGCGCATCGCGATTTGGAGGCGCGCAAGACCATCGGATCGACCGTGCTGCTGGTTTGACGCCTTCAGATTCCCAACGGCACTGCCGTCGATTCCTTGATCACCGTGACCGCCACCGAGGAGTTGACCGAGCGCACGCAGGGGATGCGCGACAGGTAATCCAGATAAAACGCCTCATAGGCCTTGATGTTCTTGGTGACGATCTTCAAAAGGAAGTCCCATTCGCCGGTGAGCGTGTAGCATTCGAGCACTTCGGCACGATCGCGTATCGCTGCCTCGAATTCGGCGATGGCATCGCGTCCCGTGTTGGCTAGCTTGACGTGGGCAAAAATGGTCACATCCAGGCCGAGGGAATTTCGATCGAGCAGGGCGACGCGGGCCTTGATGACGCCGTCCTGTTCGAGCTGCTGGATGCGCCGCCAACAGGTGGTGGTCGATAACTTGGCTTTTGACGCCACCTCGGCAACCGAGAGCGCCCCCTGCCTCTGTAGAATATCGAGCAGGCGAAGATCAAGATGGTCGATGACCGGTCGGTGTATTTTTTCCACGATTGACCTCTTATCGGAATGATTATACCGATTTATAGGTGCTCGTACTAATGATTGCCACGCCGTCCCGTCAGGAGACGTAAATTATGCGGATGAGCAAACAATCGCGTCTGCACCTGCCCCGCGTACCTGCGCGCCCGGGCGAGGCACCGGATTTCAGTTACGTGCAACTCTCGGCCGCGGGCGCCGTGCCGCGGCCAGAAATCAATGCGCGCTCGCGCGACATGATGTCGTTGTCGGTCGATCTGGTGCGCGTGCTCGACGATGCCGGCGAGGCAGTCGGGCCGTGGAATCCGCATCTCGACCCGGACGAATTGCAAGTAGGTTTGCGGCACATGATGCTGACGCGCGCTTTCGACGATCGCATGCAACGCATGCAGCGCGCCGGCAAGATTTCCTTTTACATTCGCTCTTCGGGAGAGGAAGCGGTGTCGGTGGCGCAGTGCATGGCGCTACGTCCGGGCGACATGCTGTTTCCTTCGTACCGCAATCAAGGTCTGCAGATCGTGCGCGGTATCGCGCTGCTCGATCTCATGTGCCAGCTGCTCTCCAATACCCGCGACATGTGCAAGGGACGTCAGCTGCCGGTCATGTATCACTCCAAGCCGGGCAATGTTTTTTCCATTTCCGGCAATCTGGCGACCCAGTTTCCGCAGGCGGTGGGTTGGGCCATGGCAGCCGCCATCAAGGGCGAAGACCATTTGGCCGCAAGTTGGATCGGAGAGGGCAGCAGCGCCGAGGCGGATTTTCACCATGCCCTGCTGTTTGCTTCCGTGTATCAAGCGCCGGTGATTCTGAATGTGGTGAACAACCAGTGGGCCATTTCGACGTTTCAGGGCTATGCCGGCGGCGAACAGCGTTCATTCGCGGCCCGCGGCCCGGGATATGGCATCGCCGGCATTCGTGTCGACGGCAACGATTTCCTGGCGGTATACGCGGTGACGCAGTGGGCAGCGGAGCGGGCGCGCACCGGCGCCGGCCCAACGCTGATCGAGTTGGTGACCTATCGGGCCGCTGCGCACTCCACCAGCGATGATCCGGCACGCTACCGTGCCAAGGACGATGCCGAACACTGGCCCTTGGGCGATCCCATCCTGCGCCTGAAAAAGCACTTGATGAAAATCGGCGAATGGTCGGAAGCCCGTCATCAAGCGCTGAGCGCGGAGCTCGAGGCGCTGGTTGCATCGAGCTGGAAGGAAGCAACCACATTCGGCACCTTGAGCGAGGGTCCGCGGCTCAATGCGGATCTGATGTTCGAGGATGTGTTCAAGGAGATGCCGCAGAATCTCAAGCGGCAGCAAGCGTTGATGCGCGCGGAACGGAGTTAAGGTCATGGCCAGTATGAACATGATCCAAGCCCTGAACTCCGCCATGGACATCATGCTGGGCAGGGATCCTGCGGTGGTGCTGATGGGCGAGGACATCGGCTATTTCGGCGGCGTGTTCCGCGCCACCGAGGGCCTGCAGCGAAAGTACGGCGAGCATCGCGTGCTCGACACACCGATAGCCGAAGGCGGCATCGTGGCGACCGCCATCGGCATGAGCGTGAACGGCTTAAGGCCTGTGGCTGAAATTCAGTTCGCGGACTACATTTATCCCGCATTCGATCAGATTTGCAGCGAATTGGCCCGCATCCGCTACCGCAGTGCCGGCGAATTTTTTGCCCCGGTGACCATTCGAACGCCCTGCGGAGGCGGTATTCGCGGCGGTCAGACGCACTCGCAGAGTCCCGAGGGAATATTCACCCACGTCAGCGGCATCAAGGTCGTGATGCCCTCGAATCCATACGATGCCAAGGGCCTGCTCATCACCTCGATCGAAGACGATGATCCGGTGATATTTTTCGAGCCCAAGCGGCTGTACAACGGACCTTTCGACGGCGACCCTAACAAACCGGCCGTGCCCTGGAGCACGCATCCCAAGGGACAAGTCGACGAGGGCTACTACAAGGTTGCGCTCGGCAAGGCGGAGATCGTCCGATCAGGCAGCCAGGTGACCATCATCACCTATGGCACCATGGTGTACGTGGCGGCCGCGGCCGCGGCGGCGATGAACATCGATGCGGAGATCATCGATCTTCGTTCGCTGGTGCCGCTGGATGTCGATACCATCGCGACGTCGGTGAAGAAGACCGGCCGCTGCGTCATCGCGCACGAGGCGACGCGCTTCTCCGGATTCGGCGCGGAAATCCTGTCCATCATCCAGGAGGAGTGCTTCTGGGATTTAGAAGCACCGATTCAGCGCGTCACCGGCTGGGACACCCCTTATCCGCACGCCTTCGAGTGGGAATACTTTCCCGGCCAGGCGCGAGTCAGCCGGGCGCTGCAGAGCGTGCTGGAGCCTGCATGAGCCAGTACATATTTAAAATGCCGGATCTCGGCGAAGGGACCGTGGATGCCGAAATCGTTGCCTGGCACGCGAAGCCGGGTGATCAAGTGACGGAAGATCAGCTCATCGTCGAAGTGATGACCGACAAGGCGGCAGTCGAAGTGCCGGCGCCGGTGAGCGGCAGGGTGCTGTCGGTGACCGGTGCGCCGGGCGAAAAAGTCGCCGTTGGCTCGCCCCTCATTGTGTTCGAATTGAGCGACGACTCGGCCGCCC
>DATMKO010000503.1:0-2739 GCA_035571175.1 Steroidobacteraceae bacterium
CCCCAGCGGAACAGGCGACCTTCGTGGACCGGGTGGAGCGTGTCGATAAACACCTGGGCGCGACCGAGCGGAAGTCCGGCCGCAACGCAACGGTCGCAGAATCCGGACACGATGTCGGTTTCGGAGGTACCGGCAAGACCCGCCTGGGTCAGCCATGCCGCCAATGCGTTGAAGGAGGCTTCGTTCATTTCGACATTATATAGGCCTTCGCGGCAACGAACGGGCTATACAGAGTCCGATGTGGAAGAAATCGACAGCTCTCATCAAAAACTACGTCATTGGCTCCAGCAAGAGCCGCGCTATTGGTGCGGTTTGTATAGGCCTTGCTGTTGGTTTGGTCTGCAATCATCTCGGCGTGACTGGATGGAAACTTCACGCAATTCCGATACTCACGATGTTCGGCTGTTATATGCTTACGGCGGGGCATAAGTGGTGACTGCTTATCCGTCGGACGCAGTTTTTGCGGCCGTTACGTTACCGCAAGCGTCTCCGCGCGATCTTCGGCGGGACCGAGCTCGCGGCTCAAATTGAGCGCGCTGTTGATCAAGCCAACGTGGCTATAGGCTTGCGGAAAGTTGCCCAGCATGCGGCCAGTCGAGGGATCGAACTCTTCCGCGAGCAGGCCGACGTCATTGCAGCGCGAGAGCAAGCGATCAAATAGCCGCCGTGCTTCCGCGTAGCGGCCTTGCAGGACGTAATTGTCGACAAGCCAAAAGCTGCAAGCCAGAAATGCACCTTCGCCGGCCGGCAAGCCGTCCTCGACATCGTCGGTTTCGTAGCGCAGGACGAATTCACCGTCGATCAGCAGCTTGTCCTCGATGGCGCGAAGCGTTCCCTGCATCCGCGGATCGGTCGCCGGCAGAAACCCCATGAGCGGAAGCAACAGCAGGCTGGCATCGAGCCGCTTGGAGCCGTAGGCCTGCACGAAGCTGTCGAGGTCGCGATCAAAGCCGCGCTCGCAGATTTCCGCATGCACCTCATCGGCAAGCGCGCTCCAGCGCCGCGCTTCTTCGTTCAACCCGTCGGCGGCGAAGGAGCCGGCCGCGCGATCAAAGGCGACCCAAGCCATGACCTTCGAATGAACAAAGTGCTGTGGCCCGCCGCGCACCTCCCATATGCCTTCGTCCGGTTCGCGCCAAGCCTTTGCCAGATAGTCCATCACCAACGGTCGCAGAGCCCGGCCGCGCTCGGTGATTTCCATCCCGCCCTTGCGCGCTTGCGCCATCGCATCGATCAATTCGCCGAAGACATCGATCTGCAGCTGCTGGTGTGCGGCGTTGCCAATTCTTACCGGCGCCGCGTTCTCATAGCCCGGCAGCCAAGGCACGATCAATTCCGGCAACCAGCGTTCCCCGCCCACGCCGTACATGATTTGAATCTGGTCTGGGCTGCCGGCGACCGCCCGCATGATCCAGTCGCGCCAGGCTCCCGCTTCCTCGTAGTAGCCGAGATGCATGAAGGCCTGGAGCGTGAAGGTGGCGTCGCGCAGCCAGCAATAGCGGTAATCCCAATTCCTCACGCCGCCCAGCCGTTCGGGCAGCGACGTCGTGGCGGCGGCGACAATTCCGCCGCTCGGCACGTAGGTCAAAGCCTTCAGCGTCATGAGCGAACGTTTGACCGCTTCGGTCCATGGGCCGACATCGGGACACCGATCGCTCCACGCGCGCCAGCCCCGCTCGGTGTCGTCCAGCATCCGCAATGGGTCGATCGCCGGCGGCGGCGCTTGAAACGAGAGTCCGTAGGACAGGACAAAGGGAATGGAGTCTCCGGCCTCGACCGAAAATTCACCGAGCGTTCTCAGATCCTCGCCATAGAGCGCGGTCGGCGTGCGCAGCAATAATCGCTCCGGTCCCGCAATGGCATTGATCGTACCATCATCGAGTCGATTCACCCATGGCACCGTGGAGCCGTAATTGAAGCGAACCACGAACTCGGTGCGAAAATCGACGCGTCCCGACCGGCCCATCACGATGCGCACGAGGTGTGCGGCGTCTCCCGGCGGCATGAAGTCGACGACCGCGGCGACACCGGTCTCGGTTTGGAATTCGGTTTCGAGAACGAGAGTGCCGGGGCGATACCACCGCCGGACCGCGAGCGGCACCGCCCCCGGCGCTATCAGCCACCGGCCGTGTTCGGCCGTGCCGAGAAGAGCGGCAAAGCAGGCCGACGAATCGAAGCGCGGCCAGCACAGCCAATCGATCGATCCGTCGCGGCCGACCAGGGCCGCCGTCCTGCAGTCGCCGATCAATGCGTAATCTTCGATGCGCTGTGCCATTGCCTGACGCTTACATGACCAAGCCTGACGCTTACATGACCAAAGGCTCGATTCCCGGCGCCAGGCTCGACCTTTCGCCATTGACCACGGGCTCGCAGTCGTAGGGGAAAACCAGAAGCGACTTCGATCCCTGCACGCCAAATGTTTGCCTGAGATGCCCGCCGAGAGCGCGGCTCAAGCTGTCGACGATTTTAAGTCCGTGCCCCGGCGCAATACTGGTCGTCACCGATCCGCTGTCCTGCACGCTGCATTTCACGAACGCCCCGTTTTGCCAAATCGCGACGCGAATTGCTCCGCCGCGGTTCGCGAAGGCGTGTCGCGCTGCGTTGGATATAAGCTCGTGGACGATCATTCCCAAGCGCCAGCAACGCTCGGCTTGCAGCCGCAGCGACTGGGCCGAAAGGACGAGGCTGATCTGCCTGGCATCCAGTCGGGAGCGACTGATGGCAAGGCAGAGCTGACGG
>DATMKO010000504.1:0-3025 GCA_035571175.1 Steroidobacteraceae bacterium
GCCCGCGCGGTATATAGCCAATATGGATGTACAGGCGCCCTTTGGCCGTGGCCTCGGGCGGACTGCTGCCTTAAGCGACGCCGACATCAAGGACATCGTGGCATTTTTGCGCACGCTGTCCGACGGCTATCGCGCGCCGGCGCCTTTTCAAGCGGGCAACAGCGGCGCGAGCGGGTATGGCATGATCGGCCGGTGATCAACCGCAAACAGCGCATCGCACTGCGTGATCTATCGCAGCTGACGGGCGAGGATGCCGACACGGCGGCCAAGCAACGCTTCGCCGGCCGAGATTTGAATCTCTTCCGGGTGATGATGCATCACCCGGAGCTGACGCGGCGCTGGGTTGTGTTTGCCGGCCACGTGCTGCGAAAACAAACGCTGCCGGCACGCGAACGCGAACTGCTCATCCTGCGCATCGGTTGGTTGAACCAGGCCGGCTACGAATGGGCACAGCACGTTGAGATTGCCAAGCGGACGGGCATAAGCGCCGAGGAAATCGAGCGCGTGAAGCTGGGACCTTCAGCCGATTGGAACAGCCACGATGCGGCGCTGCTGCAGTCGGTCGACGATCTGTATGAGCATTCCGTGGTATCCGACGCAACCTGGGAGGCGTTGGCGGCAAAGTATTCCGTCATGCAAATGATGGATCTGGTGTTCACCATCGGCCAGTACAATCTCGTGTCGTGGGCACTGAATAGCTTTGGCGTTCCGCTCGACGACTTCCTGCCCGGCGCCGAAAAATGAGGCTCGAGGGCAAGGTCGGCATCGTGGTGGGCGCCGGCCAGACGCCGGGCGACACCATCGGCAACGGCCGCGCGGCGGCCGTGCTTTTTGCGCGCGAAGGCGCCAAGGTGCTGCTGGTCGATCGAGATCTACAGCGCGCCGAGCAGAGCGCCGCGGTGATCGCCGCGGAGGGGGGCGCGGCACGGTGTTTCGCGGGCGATTGGACCCGCGCCGCTGACTGCAAGGCCTACGTCACGGCGTGCATCGAGGCGTGGGGCCGGGTCGATTTCCTGCACAATAATGTCGGCATCGGTGCAGGCGATGGGCCGCCGGAGGGACTAACCGAGGACGCCTACGATCGAATCATGCGGGTCAACTTGAAGGGCTGCCTGCTGTCCTGCCAGGCGGTGCTGCCCAGCATGCGAAACCAAGGCTCGGGCAGCATCGTCAATATCTCCTCGATTGCCGCAGTGTCCTACGCTCCCGGATTGACCGCCTACAAGTTATCGAAGATCGGCATGAACATGCTGGGCCAGCAGCTCGCACTGACGAATGCCAAGTTCGGGATTCGAGTGAATACCATCATGCCGGGCTTGATGGACACGCCGATGGCGATCGAAGGTCAAGCCGAGGTGCGCAAAGTTTCGAAGGCTGACCTGCGCGCCGCACGCGACAAGCGGGTACCGCTCAACGGCAAGATGGGGTCCGCCTGGGATGTGGCCCACGCCGCGTTGTTTTTGCATTCGGACGATGCCGCATTCATCACTGGCGTGGCGCTCGCCGTGGACGGCGGCCAGAGCGCCCGTATCGGCTGATCGCTCGCGTCTACAGCGCGGAAACGCCCGCCAGCTCGGTCAGGCTCTGCGCACGGGTCAAGGCAATGAACTCTCTTATATAGGCAGCCTCTGCGCCGGCGCTGGTGGTTGCGGCATACAATTCGCAGCGCAACCCGGATGGTCCGATCGGGCGCGAGACCACGTAGCCGCGCTCGAGGTAGTTTCCTACGCTCCAGGAAGGAAGCGCCGCGATACCGCGCCCGCTCGCCACCAACTGCAGGATGGCGACCGTCAATTCGGCGGTGCGCCTCTTGGGATTGACGTTCGCCGGCGTGAGGCAGTGCTTCATCACGTCCAGCATCTCGTCGGGCACGGGGTAGGTGATCAGCGTTTCGGCGGCGAAATCCGCGGCTTCGAGCCAGGGCTTCGCGGCCAAGCGATGCCTCGGACTCATCAACGCCACGCTTTCGTAGCGGAACAACGGGCTGAAAGCAACGTTCGGGTGCGCATCGTGCCGGTCATGGATGATGGCAAGTTCGGCCTCGCCATGATCGAGAAGCGGCAGCGGGTCGACTACGAAGCCGGAAATGATGTCCAATTCCACTTCGGGCCAGAGCGTCCGGTAAGCGTCCATCGCCGGCATCAACCAGTCGAAGCAATTGTGACATTGGACGGCGACGCGTAGGGGTCCTGCATGGCCTTGAGCCAGGCGCGCAACATCCCGTCCCGCCTCGGCGATCTGCGGCAGCACCACGCGCGCCAGAGCCAACAATCGGTTGCCGATGGCTGTAAACCGCAGCGGCCGCACGTTCTTTTCCACCAGCGCGGCCCCGTAGTGGCTCTCCAGAGCCTTCAATTGGTGCGATAGGGCGGATTGGGTCAGGAATAGGCGCGCAGCCGCTTTCGACAGGCTGCCGCATTCGGATAATGCCAACAATGTCTCCAGATGGCGTATTTCCAGCGCCGTTGATGACATGAGCCTATTTCATTCCTGGTATTAGAATAATGAGATTGAGTCAAAGCGTAGGCCCTAGCATGCTTATTGTCGAGGTGGTCCCCTTCGGGAATCCCTTCGGGAGCGGGTATGGCCAATCCGGTGGTGTCCTTCGAGTTCTTTCCGCCCGGCGACGCGGCGATGGCGCAGCAACTATGGCAGTCCGTATTGCGGCTCGCACCTCTGCGACCGAGTTTCGTCTCGATCACCTACGGCGCTGATGGTTCCACCCGCGAAAGGACGCACGAATTCGTACAAAAAGTGCTGCGCGAGACCGATCTGCGGGTGGCGCCTCATCTGACTTGCGTTGCTGCGTCTCGGCAAGAGGTGCTGGACATCGCCCGAGAGTACTGGCGCCAAGGCGTACGCCATCTGGTCGCGCTGCGCGGCGATGCGCCTGCTGCCAATCAGTCGGCGCAGGGTGGCTATCGACCTCACTCCGGGGGTTTTGCGTACGCGTCCGACTTGGTACGCGGCCTCAAGCAGGTGGGGCGTTTCGAGGTTTCCGTGGCTGCCTATCCTGAAGGCCATC
>DATMKO010000505.1:0-13123 GCA_035571175.1 Steroidobacteraceae bacterium
GGTCGACATCATCGTCACGACAGCGAGCAACGATGCCATCGCGATGAAACAGGCGACTTCGGTCATCCCGATCGTCTTCGCGGTGTCAGGCGACCCGGTCGGTACTGGCTTGGTTGCAACCCTTGCGCGGCCGGGCGGCAATGTCACCGGCCTGTCGTTGCAGTCGACCGATCTTGCTGGCAAGCGGCTCGAATTCTTGCGCGAGGTTGTTCCCGGTTTTCACCGGCTGGCGATATTGGTCAATCCTGATAGTCCAAACGTCAGGTCGGAGCTACCCGAGGTGCAGGCAGGGGCGCGCAGGCTCGGCTTCTACGCTGCCACATTTGAAATCCGGCGCGCTGAGGATATCGTGTCCGCATTCGAGGCGCTCAAGAGTTGGGCGGATGCGCTGTATGTTGTCACTGATCCGCTGGTGTTTACTAACCGGATTCGCGTCAACACCTTGGCGCTGGAGGCACGGCTGCCAACAATTTACGGCTTTCGGGAGTCCCTGGAATCGGGAGGGCTGATGTCCTACGGACCGAATTTACCGGACCTGTACCGGCGCACTGCCGAATTCGTCGATCAAATTCTACGCGGCACCAAGCCGGCCGACATCCCGGTTGAGCAGCCAACCAAATTCGAACTGGTCATCAACCTCACCACCGCGAAGGCGCTCGGACTCACGATCCCGGAAGCGTTTCTCGTGCGCGCCGACAAAGTGATCGAGTAGACCAGGCATCGTCTCACGAGTGCTGCGCTGCACAGCCGATGTCGCAGATGGGTCATGCGCCGCCGCGCCACCATCTATCTTTTGCGGCAGCTGGAACCCCAAAAAGCAGACACGGATCGGCGGCCCATCTACGCTTGGCGGTGCTATAATGCGCCGCATGAAAGTCGAAGAGATCGCGAAACAGGCCCTCGCTTCGATCCTTAATCCAAAAGGGGCCACCCGACAATTCAAAAAAAGGACCAGTCGGGATGGAAAGGGCGGTCTTCGATCGTCGAGCGATCGTCCTGGGGTTCTGGATCCATTGAAGGCTCCTGTCGGCCCGCCTCTATCCTACGCGTTTCCCGAAATAATGCACTGGGTCGCAGGCTGTTCGCGCTCACGCTCGGCGGTGTTCGATGTCGGGCCTACTTCCCGCCGAACACGCCGCCGGATAAATGAGCCGGTGCGACCGCCTCGCCCCCGAAAGCTGCCGCGGGCGTCGCCACCGGCGTGTCAGCTAAGGGCCAACAACGGCCTCTCGCACCGCAGAAAAACAGCGAGGACCGCCCCGAAGGACGTCACAGACCAGCCGATTGGGGCGTGATATTCTGCCCTGCATTACAACGGGCGTGATCCCAGTGGTGCGGGCAGATGGCAATCGGCATCGGACGGCGACAATTTATATCCACGCTTGGAGGCGCGACAGTCGCCTGGCCGCTTGTCGCGCGCGCTCAGCAGGACGAGCGCATGCGGCGCATCGGTCTGCTTCAAGGCCTGGCTGCGGACGATCCGGTCGCTCAGGCGAACAACGCCGCCTTCGTGCAAGGATTGCAGCAATTGGGTTGGACCGACGGCCGCAACCTGCACGTCGATTTCCGCTTTGGCGCGGGCAATGCCGCCAACGTACGCAAATACGCGGAGGAGCTGGTCGCGCTTGCGCCTGACGTTATCTTGGCTGTCAGCCAGGGTCTTGGGCCGTCGTTGCAGGCGACTCGCACCATACCGATCGTATTCACAATTGTCCCTGATCCGGTCGGCGCCGGGTTCGTCGAAAGTCTGTCGCGGCCGGGCGGCAACGCGACCGGCTTTTTGATGTTGGAATACAGTTTGTGCGGCAAATGGCTGGAACTGCTCAAGGAGATCGCGCCAAGCGTGACGCGGGCAGCGGTCCTTCGTGATTCCTCCGACCCGGCCGGGGTCGGCCAGTTCGCGGTGATCCAGTCGGCGGCGCCGGGGGTCGGCGTGGACGTGAGCCCGATCAACCTGCGCGATGCCGCCGAGATCGAGCGCGCCGTCGCGGCCTTTGCGCAAACCGCGAATGGCGGTCTAATCGTTACGACGAGCGCGTTATCGGTGGTCCATCGCGATCTGATCGTTGCGCTTGCCGCGCAGCACAATCTGCCAGCGGTCTATAGCGAACGCTTCTACGTCGCCGCCGGCGGATTGATCTCGTACGGGCCGAATTTTCGCGACCAGTTTCGCCGCGCTGCCGGCTACGTTGATCGCATCCTCAAGGGCCAGAAGCCGGCCGATCTGCCGGTGCAGGCGCCGACCAAGTACGAGTTGGTCGTCAACCTCAAGACCGCCAAGGCGCTGGGGCTTACCATTCCGCCAACCGTGCTCGGCCGCGCCGACGAGGTGATCGAATGAGGCGGCGCCAATTCATCGCACTCCTTGGCGGCGCGGCCGGCGCCACATGGCCGCTCACCGCGCGGGCGCAGCGCGAGCAAAAGCGGCGCGTCGCGGTGCTGATGGGCGGGCTTTTATCCGGAGACGCCAACGGACAGGCCGAAGCGGGCGCGCTCGAGGATGCTTTGCAGGAGCTGGGATGGCGCCAAGGCGGTAACATCGAGCTCAGCTATCGCTGGCCAGGCGCCGAGCTCGATTCGGTGCGGGCGGCCGCAAGCGAAATCGCCGCGAGCCGTCCCGATCTGGTCGTCAGCCGTACCACCCCCGCTACGTCGGCGCTGATGAGCGCAGGCCTGCCTACGGTTTTCGTGCTGGTGGCCGATCCGATACGTTCGGGTTTTGTGCAAAATCTGGCGCATCCCGGCGGCAATGTCACCGGATTCTCGAACTTCGAAGCGTCGGTTGGCGGCAAATGGCTCGAACTTCTCAAAGAAGCTGCGCCAAGCATCTCGCATGTTACGGTGGTGTTCAATCCGCAGACCGCGCCGTTTGCCGAGGCCTACCTGCATGCCGCCCAGACGGCGGCGCCGACTCTGGGGGTTACCGTGGCTCCCGCTCCATGTATCAGCACGGCAGAACTCGAAGCCGCGGTTGCGGGCGCAGCGGCGGCGCCCGGTGGCGGAATTCTCGCCATCTTCGACTCTTTCCTCACCGAGCATCGCGATTTTCTGATTACGCTCGTGACGCGCCATCGGCTGCCCGCAATTTACGGTAGCCAGTTTTTTACGCCGGGCGGCGGGCTGATGTCTTATGCGTCCGATTATCCGGATATTTTCCGCCGCGCCGCGGACTATGTCGATCGCATCCTGCGCGGCACGCGCCCGGGCGATCTGCCGGTCCAGGAGCCGGCCAAATTCACGCTCTCGGTCAACCTCAAGGCTGCCGCGGCCATCGGGCTCACCTTGCCGCAGTCGCTGATCACGCGCGCCGACGAGGTGATCGAATGAGGCGGCGCGATTTCATCGCGCTCGCCGGCGGCCTGACGGCGTGGCCGCTTGCTGCTCGCGCGCAGCAGGACAATCGCGTGCGCCGTATCGGCGTATTCATGAATTTGTCCGAAGGCGATCCCGATGGGACGCGCTGGATTGCCGCTTTGCTGAAATCGCTCGACGAGTTCGGCTGGACCGAGGGCAGGAATATCCGGATCGATTTCCGGTGGGGAATTGACGCCGAGCACATTCAAAAAAACGCCGAAGAGCTGGTTGCGCTTAATCCGGACGTCATCGTGGCGGCGACGGCGGCGGCGGTGCTCGCGCTGCAGCAGATGACGCGCAAGGTGCCGATCATATTTGTCGCCGTCACCGACCCGGTTGCGCTCGGCTTGGTCGAGAGCTTGGCGCGGCCGGGCGGCAATGCCACGGGCTTTTCGCCGGCGGAAGTCGATTTGAGCGCAAAGTGGCTGCAAGTTCTCAAGGAGATGGTGCCGGCTCTGAGGCAGGCCGCGGTTTTTCACAATCCGACCAATCTTGGCGGGGCGCCGCAATTCTCCACCGTTCAAGCCGCGGCGGCCTCGCTTGGTGTCGCGCTCAGCATCATTGACGTTCGAGATAAGTCCGCGATCGAGCAGGCAGTCGCTACCTTCGCAAACCAGCCGAACGGCGGACTGGTGGCGCTGCGGATATCTGAGAATGTCGCCTTGCACGATTCGCTCGTCGCGCTCGCGGCCAAGTACCGGCTGCCGGCGATCTATCCGTTGCGGGTCTTCGCCACTAGCGGCGGCTTGGCGTCCTATGGGCCCGACATTATCGAGGAGTACCGCGAGGCTGGCGGCTACGTCGATCGCATTCTTAGGGGTGAAAAACCGGCCAATCTGCCGGTCCAGGTGGCGAGCAAGTTCCAGCTGGTGCTCAATCTAAAAACCGCCAAATCGCTTGGCCTGGCCCTCCCGCAAACCCTCCTTGCCACCGCCGACGAAGTCCTCGAATAAAGCCAGCGGTTTAGCGCCCGGAATTGTGTGCTAAGATAATGAAATGAAAGCGGATACCGATCAGCGCCCTGATCCGATGGGCCTCTTGGCAAGCCGTCTCGGCAAGGCAGGGCCGGCGCTCGGCGCTTCGATCGTGCGCAGCCGCCTGTTCATCAAATATGTGGCGCTGCTGATCACCGTGGTCGTTCTAGCGCTCCTGGCCAACGGCGCTTTCGAAATCTGGTTTTCATATCGGGAGCACAAGGCCTCGCTGATCGGCATCCAGCGCGAGCAGGCCGAGGGCGCCGCCTCGAAAATCGAGCAGTTCATCACCGAGATCAACAGCCAGGTCGGCTGGACGACGCAATTGCCGTGGTCGGACTCCACGCTCGATCAGCGCCGCTTCGACGCGCTGCGGCTGTTGCGGCAGGTGCCGGCCATCACCGAGCTCGCCCAGATCGACGCCTCCGGCCACGAGCAGCTGCGCGTCTCGCGGCTGACCATGGACGTGGTCGGCAGCGGTGTCGACTATTCGACCAAGCCGGAATTCACCCAGGCCGTGGCGCACAAGGTCTATTACGGGCCGGTCTATTTCCGCCGCGAGTCCGAGCCGTATATGACGCTGTCGCTTGCCGGCACGCGGCGCGATACCGGGGTGAGCATCGCGCAAGTCAATCTCAAGCTGATCTGGGACGTGGTTTCGAAGATCAAGGTCGGCGAGCGCGGCCGCGCCTATGTGGTCGATGCGGACGGCCGCCTCATCGCCCATCCCGACATCAGCCTGGTGCTGCGCAATACAGACATGTCGAAGTTGGCGCAGGTCCGCAGCGCTCGCGCCGCCGGCTCCGGCGACGAGGTGCAGGAGGGGGAAGACATTACCGGCAATCGGGTACTCACCGCTCATGCGCAGGTTACACCGCTCGGTTGGCTGGTTTTTGTCGAAACCCCCATCGCGGAAGCCTATGCGCCGCTTTACGCGTCGATCCAGCGCACCGGCTATGTGCTGTTCGGCGCGCTTGCGCTCGCCTTCATCGCCGGCATGTTCCTCGCCAAGCGGATGGTGGGGCCGATCCAGGCGCTGCGTTCTGGCGCGGCGCGAATCGGCCGCGGCGACCTGAGCCAGCGCATCAGCATCAAGACCGGCGATGAGGTCGAGGCGCTCGCCGACCAGTTCAACGACATGGCGGGTCGACTGGAGGAATCTTACGCCGACTTGGAAAAAAAGGTCGACGACCGCACCCGCGAGCTGACCCAAGCCTTGGAACAGCAGACCGCCACCTCCGAAGTGCTGCAGGTCATTTCCAGTTCGCCCGGCGAGCTCGGTCCGGTATTCGACGCCATGCTGCAGAACGCGGTGCGCATTTGCGAAGCCAAGTTCGGCAATATGTGGGTTCGCGAAGGCGACAAGTTCCGCGTTGTCGCGATCCACGGCGCGCCGCAGGAATACCGTGATGCCATGCTTGGCGATCCACTGGTTTTGCCAGATCCGCAAAGCACCATGGGTCGCCTCGTCAGTACCGGCCAGGTCGTGCAGATTGATGACGTCGCCACCGCGCCGACTTATGGCATGCGCGCGCGCATTGCGACCATCGAGCTTGCGAAAGCCCACACCTTGGTCGCGGTGCCGATGCTCAAAGATAAAGAGGTAGTCGGCATAATCGGCATCTATCGTCAGGAGGTGCGCCCGTTCACCGAAAAGCAGATCGCGCTGGTGGAGAGTTTCGCCGCACAAGCCGTGATCGCCATCGAAAATACCCGGCTGCTGCACGAGCTGCGCCAGCGCACCGACGATCTGAGCGCGTCGCTAGAGGATTTGCGCACCGCACAGGATCGCTTGGTGCAGACCGAAAAGCTCGCCTCGCTTGGCCAATTGACCGCCGGCATCGCCCACGAGATCAAGAACCCGCTCAATTTCGTCAATAATTTCTCGAGCGTTTCGGTGGAGCTGCTCAATGAGCTGAGCGAAATCGTGAGTGCCGTGCAAGCCGACGACAAGGTCCGTGAAGAAATCGCCGATCTGTCCGACACCTTGCGCGACAACCTGCAGAAGATCGTGCAACACGGCAAGCGCGCCGATTCCATCGTCAAGAACATGCTGCTGCATTCCCGCGAAGGCTCCGGCGAGCATCGCCCTGTCGACATTAACGCCATCGTCGAAGAAAGCCTCAATCTCGCCTATCACGGCGCTCGAGCCGAAAGGCAGGGCTTCAACATCACGCTGGAGCGATCGTTCGACCCGGCGGCGGGCGAAGTGGACCTTTTCCCACAGGAGATCACGCGGGTCTTGCTCAATTTGATCTCGAACGGCTTTTATGCCGCGATCAAGCGCAAAGGCCAGGCCGCCAACGGCGACTTCGAACCGATCCTCGCCGCGGCCACCAGAAACCTCGGGGACCGCGTGGAGATCAGGATCCGCGACAACGGCACCGGAATACCGCCCGAAGTGAAGGACAAGATGTTTAATCCGTTCTTTACGACGAAACCGGCCGGAGAAGGCACGGGGCTTGGCCTCTCCATCAGTCATGACATCATCGTGAAACAGCATTCCGGTAGCATCTCGGTCGATACCGAGCCTGGCAGCTTCACCGAATTCAAAATCACTCTGCCGCGCAAGGCAGCAGCACTGAGCAAAACGGGAGGACGGGCGTGAGCCTTCTTATTTTGGTGGTCGACGATGAAGCCGATGTCGAGGCGTTGTTTCGGCAACAATTCCGGCGTGACCTGCGTGCCGGCCGATTCACTATGGAATTTGCCCAGTCGGCTCTGAAGGCGCTGCAGTGCATCAGCGACGCCGGCGACGCCTCGCTTATCCTGATCCTGTCCGACATCAATATGCCGGGGATGAGCGGTCTTGAGCTTTTGCCCAAGGCCAAGGCGTTGCGGCCGGACGTTCCGGTCATTACGGCCTATGGCGATGCCGAAACCAAGCGTAAGGCGCTGGAACGTGGGGCCGAAGCGCTGGTCACCAAGCCGATCGACTTCACGTTGTTGCGTAGTGAAATCGACACCAGAATTGAAAAGGCCGCATGAGCGCCCGAATCCTGGTCGTTGACGACGAGCCCGATCTGGAGGCGCTCATTCTGCAGAAGTTCCGGCGCCAGATCCGGGACGGCACATGGAGTTTCCTGTTCGCCCAGGACGGCGTCGAGGCGTTGGCGGCACTCAAGGCCAATAACGACATCGACCTCATCGTCAGCGACATCAACATGCCGCGGATGGATGGCCTTTCGCTGTTGCAGAAGCTGCAGGAGAGCGAGGACCAGGTCTCGACCATCATCGTTTCGGCCTATGGCGACATGACCAACATCCGCACCGCGATGAATCGCGGCGCGTTCGATTTTGTGACCAAGCCGATTGATTTTGGCGATCTCGAAACCACCGTCGTCAAGACGCTGCGGCACATCCAATTCCTGCGCGAAGCGCGGCTGCGCCAGGCCGAAGCCGAGCGCGCCCACGCCTCGCTGTCGCGCTACTTCTCGCCCAACCTGGCGCAGCGCCTCGGCAGCGATCCCGGCGCGGTCGAACTCGAGGGGCAGCGGCGCGAGATCGCGACGCTGTTCACCGATATCGCCAATTTCACCGCGCTCGTGGAAACGCTGGAACCGAGCACGCTGGGCAGCCTGCTCAACGAATACCTCACGGGCATGACCGATATCGTGTTTGCGCATGATGGCACGGTGGCAAAAATCATCGGCGATGCCCTGCACGTCCTGTTCGGCGCTCCCGGAGCACAGGCGGATCATGCTGCCCGCGCGGTGGTCTGTGCATTGGCGCTGGACGAGTACGCGCAAGCTTTTTGCGAACGCAGCCACAAAAAGGGCGTGGCGCTGGGCGTCACTCGGATCGGCGTCCATGCCGGGCCGGCCATCGTCGGCAACTTCGGCGGCGGCCGGTTTTTCGATTACACCGCCTATGGCGACACGATCAACGTCGCCGCGCGGCTTGAAGCCGCCAACAAACAGCTGGGCACGCGAATCTGCGTCAGCGCTATGCTTGCCGATAAAGTCGAGGGCTTCTGCGGCCGGCCGATTGGTGACCTGATGCTGCGCGGCAAGACCGAAGCGCTTCGCGCCTTCGAGCCGCTTCCGCTCGAACAATACGAAACGCCCGCGACCAAGGCCTATCTCGACGCATTCGCCAAACTCGAGGCCGGCGATCCTGGCGCGATGGCTGCTTTCGCATCCCATGTCGGCATACAGCCGCAGGACCAGCTGGCGAGCTTCCACCTCAAGCGGCTATTGAATGGCGCAAAGGGCATCCGCATTGCGATGGAATAGCGACGGCAAATCGGCACGGACGTGAAATCTAAGTGCCCCGAGCGACCAGCCGAAGCGCCGCAGCGCGCGACCCGCGCACGCTCTTGATAGAGAACGCGGGTGTGGATGTTCCCGGTATGGGCAGCGGCTTCCCGTAACTGCGCGATGCCCGCGCTGCACTTCGCCGAAGTCTCGCTGCAAACGGTCGTTCAGGCTCTTGGATTAGGAGACCTCGTGGCGAACGTTAGCTTTAAGCATCGGCCGAAATAGAATGGTCAGATGCGCTGGGCAAGCGCGAGCCGGCCTGGCGTTGTAGATGAGCCTTTTGCGATGCGGTAATTGGCGGTCGTAAAATGACGCTATGGGTCATTAGCGACCGACTCACGATGGCCGCGCCATGTCCGCTTCTCCCGCGATAGCGACCAGATCGCTGCGTCGCACTAAGTGACGCTTTGGGCCATTAGTCGACAAAGTGCGGCGCAGCCAAATGGTGCTGCTGTTCGATGACTTCGTCAGCGATTGCAATGAATGGCACCGTCGTTTGTGGAGCGGGAGGAGATCTCCCGAGGGATTTCGGTAGCTCGATCACTACGCGTGATGCGCCGTCGACGGTAAATCAAGAGATCAAGCGCAATGGCGCTATGATCGATACCGAGCGTCGGTGGCGGCTTTCTCATAAGCAAAATTATTTGCCTAAGTACTCAGCGCGGGTTTGGTTGTCCCACAGTCGTTTCAGAATCAAAAAGAACTTAAACCCTAGGGCATCAAGAAAGCAGAAAGATAGCGACGGACCCCCTTGTAATCCAAAATAGCTAGCGGCTCGTAATCTGTTTTTTCCCAATCCCGGTCCAGCACATTCGTCAAGTTGTCAAGAATGAACCATTCTCCATCTTGATACACCGCTACAACCATATGATCCTCACTGCGCGCCCGTTGGTGCACAATGACTAGCCTCACGTGGTCCGCCGAAATTCCAACCTCCTGAGCTGCCGCATACTTCGCGAGTGAATAAGATTTGCAATCGCCGTTTCTCATTGTAATCGCTTGAAGCGGACCGACCCAATCGCCAGGCGCGGGCTTGATCATGAGATTGATCGATATGTTTAGGTGTCCTAGCATAGCTTTGCCTCGATACTGGCGAATCTCATCGAGCTTTTGCGCCAGCGCAGGTATTAATGGGCAGGGATCATCCTTGGATTGCAGGCACTCGTAAAAGTAAGCTTTCTCAAGACGCATTTGGTGTCTTAAGGAGTCCCATATTTCAACGAGAGGGGCTTCCTTATTGGTGATTTCAATCGTCTGACTTCCGAATGGGTCACTCGGGCGCTCGTCGGCAAAGGCCGG
Source organism: Steroidobacteraceae bacterium (assembly GCA_035571175.1). Taxonomy (GTDB): domain Bacteria; phylum Pseudomonadota; class Gammaproteobacteria; order Steroidobacterales; family Steroidobacteraceae; genus Bog-1198. The sequence continues at coordinate 9,887 of DATMKO010000505.1, forward strand.
CAGAGCGAAGCCAACCAAAACTGCAACAACCATGGCCAATATCGAGACACGCATTTACGAAAGGCCCTCCGTGGCGCTGCTCACACGTCTCATTTCGATAATGCTCAAGCTGGCTGTGCCCCGAGCTGATCGGCGATCACCTCGTTCGCTAACACCGGCGATCGAGCCGGCGCTTTGATCCGAAACCACGCGACATAAAGCGCTGGTAGGAACAACAGGGTCAGTACGGTGCCAACGATGATGCCGCCCATCATCGCGAAGGCCATTGGGCCCCAGAAGATCTCGCGCGCAATTGGAATCAGCGCCAGACTGGCCGCAGCGGCGGTCAGCATGATCGGGCGCATACGATGTTCCGTTGCTTCCGCCACGGCCTCCCATATCGGACGGCCGGCCTCTTTCAGGTGCTCGATCTGGACAATCAAGATGACTGAGTTGCGGATCAGGATGCCGATCAATGCCAGAACGCCAAGGATCGCGACGAACCCGAGAGGCGCCCCGCTCGGCAGCAAAGCTAACACCACGCCAATCAGGGCGAGCGGCGCGACAGCGAACACCAGAAACAGCCGAGCAAAGCTTTGCAGCTGAATCATCAGGATCGTGGCCATGATGAAGAGCATCAGGGGAACGACGGCTTCAATCGGGGCTTGGCTTTTGGCGCTCTCCTCGACAGCGCCGCCGATGGTCACCGCGTAGCCGGCCGGCAGCCCCTTTGCGAACTCCGCCACCTGCGGAGCCAGTTGGTCCACGACTGTTTTCGGCTGCGCAGCGTCGAGGATGCTTGCTTTCAGCGTGATGGTTGGGATGCGCGACCGCCGCCATATTGTCGGCTGCTCCATTTCGTAGTGGAGGGTGGCGACGGCGCCGAGGGGAACCGACTGCCCCCCGAGGCCGATCAACTGCAAGTCGCGTAGCGTATCGATCGATGCGCGTTCGGGCGCCGTGGCGCGCCCCACCACATTCACCAGGTAAACACTGTCGCGAACCTGGGTGATCGAGGTGCCGTCAAGCACGCCGTTCAAGGTCGTCGCAATGTCTTCCGAGGTTATACCGAGTTGACGAGCTTTATCCTGCAACACGTCGACCTTGACGACGCGCGCCGGCTCCATCCAGTCGAACACGACGTTATCGAGGTGCGGATTGGTGCGCACGATGGCGGCCAGACGCTGCGAAATTTCCCGGACTTTGGCGATGTCGGGTCCACTGAGCCGATACTGCACGGGCCGCCCGACGGGAGGTCCGACTTCAAGCAATTTGACCAACGTGTCGGTGCCGGGAAAGCTCTTTTTCAGATAGGCATCGAATTGCGCCTTGAGGCGGTCCCGCACCTTGACGCCGCCCTTAGTCACCACGACCATCTGGCCGAACCAGGAGTTGGCGGTCTGCACATCGAATGACAGAACAAAGCGCGGAGCGCCTGTTCCGACGTAGCTTGACCAATGGTCGACGCCTTCATTGTCCTGGAGCTGCTCACGCTCGAAACGAGCCATTTGCGCGTTCGTGTCGGCAATCGAAGCGTTCTGAGGCAGGTTCCAGTCGATGATAAGCTCGTCGCGGTCCGACGAAGGAAAGAACTGCTGCGGCACAAATTGCATGCCGACCAGCGCGAGGAGAAAAGCTCCGCCCGTTACGCCAATGGTGGTCCAGCGATGCTGCATGCACATGACAAGGAGACGGGAGAACCTTTGTGCGGATCGCCCCTTCGTCTCGTGATGCGCTTTCATCTTGGCCGGCAGAATCGTAACTCCGAGCAGTGGCGTGAACAGCACGGCGACGATCCATGATACGACCAAGGAGACGGCAATCACCACGAACAGCGTAAAAGTAAATTCACCGGCGTTGCTGCTGTTGAGGCCAATCGGAATGAACCCGGCGACGGTAACCAGCGTACCCGTCAACATCGGAAAGGCAGTAGACGTATAGACGTAGGTCGCCGCCTTCGTTAAAGCATCGCCAACTTCCAGCCGCGCTACCATCATTTCGACAGCGATCATGGCATCATCGACCAGAAGCCCGAGCGCGATGATCAAAGCGCCAAGCGAAATACGCTGCAGCGAAATTCCGGCATAGGCCATCACGACAAAGGTTATGGCGAGGACCAGCGGAATGGCGATCGCGACAACGAGCCCGGCACGAAGCCCAAGACTGAAGAAGCTGATGGCAAGAACAATTGCTACGGCTTCGAACAGCGCTTCCGTGAACCCCGATACCGCGTGCTCGACCACTAACGGCTGATCCGCAACCAAGTGGACTCCCACGCCGATCGGCAGATCGGCGATGATTCCCGACATTTGCTGCTTTAGCGCATCGCCAAACTTTAGGAGATTGGCCCCGCTTTTCATGCCAATGGCGAGAGCGATGGCCGGCTGGCCGTCGAAACGAAACAGCGTCGCCGCCGGATCGGCGTAGCCGCGGGTGATGGTTGCCACATCGGTCAATGGAAAGAACCGATCATTGACCCGCAAATTGATGGCCTTCAGGCTTGCTTCGGACGCAAATTGCCCGTTGACCCGCACGCTGATGCGCTCCGGCCCGGCTTCAAATACACCAGATGGCGTGACGGCATTTTGCCCCTGCAAGGATGCAATGATGGAGCGGGTGTCGAGCCCAAGTGCGGCGATTTTCCGGGTCGAAAATTCCAAGTAAATCACTTCGTCCTGTGCGCCCAGAATGTCGACTTTACCGACATCCGGCACGGTCAATATTTTCCCGCGAATTTCCTCGACTCGATCACGCAACTGGCGTTGGCTCAAACCGTCGCTGGTGAAAGCGTAGATGTTGCCGAACACGTCCCCGAAACGGTCATTGAAAAAAGGTCCGATGACGCCTTGGGGAAAATCGCCCTTGATGTCGGCCACCATGTTGCGCACACGAACCCAGGTCGGGGTGACGTCACTGGCCTTGGTGCTGTCGCGCAGATAGACGAAGACCGTCGTTTGCCCTGCAACGGTTACACTTTTGGTGTAATCGAGCGATTCCAGTTCTTCGAGCTTCTTCTCGATGCGCTCGGTGACTTGGCGCGTAATCTCCTCGGCAGAAGCGCCCGGCCATTGCGCCTGGATCACCATGGTCTTGATGGTGAAGTCGGGGTCCTCCTGTCGTCCCAGGTGCAGGTACGAGAACAGGCCGGCCGCCATGAAGGCGATCATGAAATACCAGACAAGCGAACGATGTCCGAGTGCCCAGTCGGAAAGGTTGAATGACTTCATGGCGTCGCGTCCTCTTGGATTTTGACTTGCT
>DATMKO010000506.1:0-2816 GCA_035571175.1 Steroidobacteraceae bacterium
TCCACAAACGAACGCGTAAACGCGTCCGTCAGCGGAAAGTCCATCAAACGGACTTGCGGATTTTGCAGCAATTCATGAACCGCGGACGCGCCCGGCCCGCCGTTGTACCAGACGACGTCGACTATTCCCTGTTTCAGGGCATCGACCGCGGCCGAGCCGCCAAACGGCAAGAGTGTCGCAGTTTCCGAATTGATGCCGGCCTTACCGAGGATTCGCTCGGCGGCGAAGCGCGTGCCGCTTCCTTGCGGTCCGACCGCAATGCGCTTGCCTTTCAGCTGGCTCAGGCGCTCCAGCGGCTCCTCCGACATGTAAAAAATCCAGAATGGATTGTTGTCGATAAGCCCCAATGACAGCACGCCGGGCGCCTCCTTGCCGTTGGCAATGCCGCCCGTCACCAGTGCGGCCGCAACACCGGAGTCCGGGTCTTGCAGCAGCTTGAGGTTTTCCAGCGCGCCGGAAGTCTCCCGCAGCGCGAGCTCGACATGGGAGCGCGCCAGTATTTCCTGATATCTGCGGCCGAAGGCTTCGAAGCTCGAGCCCTTGAATCCCGTCGCCAATGTGACTGTCTGCGGCGCTGCGGGAATGAAGTAGCTCAGTGCCACCCACGTGATCACCACAGTGCAAAGCATTGCAGCGAAAAATTCCAACACATGCCGATGATTGAGTCCAAGCATGACTGCACCGCCTTCGGCGTCTTCGCCGCTTGTCCGTAGCGAACGGGGGGATCAGGCGCGCCCTTTCAAGGTTCGCGCGCGCTTTGCTATTCCGGCATCGTCTCGCCCGAGCCGCCGAACGCTTCAGGAAAATCCTTCAGCTTGGGCAGGCCGTCGCGCATCGGTAAAACGGTCTCGGCGTAGTTGACGTGGACGCCAGGCTTAAATTTTAGCGTCGGCAGCGTGGCCGCAAACACGTCGACCAGCTTGAGCGGCGGATGATTGGTCATCAGGTGGCCGCCGCATTTGCTGCAGTATTGGCGCTGGCTCACCGGCGTTTTCTGGAACGTGGCGAGGTGCTCGGCGCCGGCCGTCACCTTGACCGCGCTCGGCTGCCACAGCGTGAACGCGTTGACCGGGCTGCCGGACCACGACCGGCAGGAGCGGCAGTGGCAATAGCCCATGGCTTCCGGCGCGCCGGAGACTTCGATTTGCACGGTGCCGCAAAAGCACTCACCTTTGTATGTCATCGTTCTTGTCCTCGATCTGATGGAAACGTTCACAGGTTTTCCGCGGAGTGCGGCGACAGGCCGGCCTTGCGGGCGCAGCCATAGTCTTCGCACAGATAAGCCAGATCGCCTTCGCACCGGCGGCGGGTTAGCGGACAAACGAACAAAGACTGTTTGTCGTCTCGCGGCGCGGCCCGTTTCACTGTTACGGGCCGCGCTCCGCGTACCGAGAGCCAGAAAACGCCGGCCGACAGGCCACACAATGTGAATACTGCAAGACTGATATCTGCAATTCTCATGGCCCTGCTGACCTTAGCGGGACCGAGCGGTATCCGCGTAAGGCGAGCTCCCTTGCACTGCACAAAAATTCGCGTACATCACCGCGACCTACACCAGGGGCCCGGCGCGAATCTTGGCCGGGAGCGCAAAGAACTTGGGCGACAGCGCAAATTACGGACGCCTCAGGGGTCCGGAGCAGGTCACGTCGGCGAAGGTGGATATCTGGTCCACCGACGACACGCGGGCGCGTGAGCGTTTTTCCTACTGGCGCGACGCGGTGTGCCGCGCCGTCTTCAATATTTCGATCGAGGCGACGCCCGAGCGCTTTTCGGCGCGCATCGCGTCGCGCAGCTCCGGGCCCTTGCGCTTCGCGACGTCGGAATCCAGCCCCTATCGGGTGGTGCGCACGCGCCGCGACATCGATACCGCGCCGGCGGATCATTATTCGGTGTTCGCCCAGGTCAAGGGCCAGAGCGTGATCCATCAGTGCGACGACTCGTTTGCGTTCGAGGCGAACGACATCTGCATTTCCGACGGCACGCAGCCGTTCCGCTGCGACATGCCCGACGACGGCTACCGGGCGTTCGCGGTCATCCCGCGGGCGATGATCGATCAGCGCGCGCCATGGCTGCCGCGCCACCCGCTGCACAAGCTCGACGCCAAGTCGCCGTTTGTCGATCTGGCGCGGCGCCACATCATGGAGCTGACGACCGGCGCCGTGAAAAGCGACACCGCCACCAGCGTGCTGACCGACAATCTGTGCAACCTGTTGGCGCTCGCCAGCGCCACCGACGTCGCGCCCAACCGCCTGCAGCCGGAGCTGCAGATCGAAGCGCTATTGGCCTATTGCCGGGCGAACCTGCACGACGCCGAACTGACGCCGCAGCGCGCCGCGGATCAAGTGCGCATTTCAGTGCGCACTTTGCATTCGCGGTTCAAGCTGATCGGCAAGAGTTTTGGCCACTGGGTGCTCGACAGCCGCCTTGAGGCCTGCCGCAACGCGCTGCGCGACAAAAATCAGAACGCGTTGAGCATTTCCGAGATCGCCTATCGCTGGGGCTTCAACGACCTGTCCCACTTCAACAAAGCGTTTCGCGCCCGCTTCGACCGTTCGCCGCGCGAATGCCGCGAGGAGTCCAATTGACGGTGGCAATTGGTCGCTTTGGTCATAAGCGGACATTGATTGCGTGTTGATGAGTACACGCCCTGGTTATCAGTCCTTCAGCGCTTCCTTCAGCGTTTGCCGCGGCTTGCCCATCAGGATGGGCTGAAACAAAGCCGCGGCCGCCATGGTCGTCATCAGCGAAATCGCCAACAGCTTGCCCATGCTGGACGTGCCGGGGTGGCTGGAGAACCACAGGCTGCCGAACGCGGT
>DATMKO010000507.1:0-9092 GCA_035571175.1 Steroidobacteraceae bacterium
TAGATCCACGCGATTACCGGAACCGGCTTTCGCGTGCGGGGCGGCGCCCAGATGTTGAGATAAAGGCAATCCTCGCTCAGCGCGGGTGGTGCCTCGCCCGGCATCGACACTCCCTCTTGCATGCATGCCGGGGCGAACGCAACCGTCTTACGCGTGCCGGTCCAGTGCCTGCTGGGTGAGGGAGGCCGCCAACGCAATTCGCCGAGCGGCGGGGCGGCGAACGGCACGCCCTTGTAGACGCTCAAGCCGCCCTCGCGAACACCCGAAATCAAGCCAGACTCCGTCCGCACTGCTTGCGCGATGGCGGCGCCGGCCAGTGGGACAGTCACGAGGAGCAGAGTGATAAATCGCCATCGCTGGCGCATACATGCCTTAAATCCGCTGTTCCGCCACCATCCAGTCGTAGCAGTCCTTCACCATATCCTTTAAGGCGACGATGCGATAGCCCAACTCGCGTTGCGCCTTGGCGGAAGTGACGTTCAGCTTCCTGCCGAAGGAGTCGGCCATTTCCGAAGTTATCGGCGGCGGCTTGCCGGTGAAATTGCTCACGAAATCGCCGCCGATGGCAATCAGGCGCAGCAGCGTCGCGGATATCTCCTTGTCCGGCGCCGGTTTCTTCAGCAGTGCGGAGACCTCGCGGACCAGATCCAGCATGGTTTTATTTTCGCCGCCGAGAAGGTAGCTGCCGCCATTCGCGCCCTTGTCGGCGGCTGCGATATGGGCGGCGACGCACTCCCGCACATGCGTGAAGGTCAGTTCCGCGGGCGGCACCCCGGGCAGTTTGCCGTCGCGAACCATGATGAAAACCCGCGACCAGGTGCCGATGTCATAGGGTCCCATGATGGCACCCGGCTGCATCACCACCACTTCGAGGCCGCGGGGCACGGCAGCCAGGGCGATCTCCTGAGCCTGATACTTGCTGCGCTGATAGTTGACCCGCGAATCCGCGGCGCGGCTGGGCGTCTCTTCGGTGACGTCACCCGACACCGGACCATAGGCGGATATCGAGGAGGTCACGACCAGGCGCCGCACGCCGCGAGCCAGCGCCGCGTCGACCACATTGCGCGTGCCATCGACATTGTCGCGGGACTGCTCGGCATCGCCCTTGCGCCACATGCTGGTATTGCCGGCGACATGGAAAAGCGTGTCGGTGCCTTCTGGGATGGCGCCCGCCAGCGCGCTGTCGGTGATCGCCCCGACCACGAGGCGCGGGCGAAACCGATTGAGGAACGTCAAATCCGAATTGGGACGATGCAGCGCGGTGACGTCCCAATCGCGGGCCATCAACTCCTTGACCAGGTTGAGGCCGACAAATCCAGTTCCGCCGGTGACGAAAGCCGCACGCCGCACGCTAGGCGGCATCAGCCGCATCCGTAGGCTCAGCCGCATCCGTAGGCTCAGCCGCATCCGTTGGCGTAGGGTCGTAGCCCAAGATCGGCGCCAGCCAGCGTTCCGCCTCGCTCAATGTGAAACCCTTGCGTTGCGCATAATCCGCCGCCTGATCGCGGTCGATCTTGCCGACGCCGAAATAATGCGCCTTCGGGTGCGAGAAATAAAATCCGCTGACGGCAGCGGTTGGAAACATCGCATACGATTCGGTCAAACGAATCCTCACCGAGCGGTCGGCATCGAGCAGGCGCCACAGCGTCGCCTTCTCGGTATGATCGGGGCAGGCCGGGTATCCCGGCGCGGGTCGTATTCCCTGGTATTCCTCGCGGATCAATCCCGCGCCATCGAGACTCTCGTTCGGAGCATAGGCCCAGAGTTCGCGGCGCACGCGTTCATGCAGGCGTTCCGCCAGCGCCTCGGCCAGCCGATCCGCCAGCGCTTTGAGCATGATGCTGCTGTAGTCATCGTGCGCAGCCTCGAATCGCGCCACATGTTCGTCGATACCGAAACCTGCGCTTACGGCGAAGGCTCCGATGTAATCGGCGCGCCCGGTCGACAGCGGTGCCACAAAGTCCGCCAGACACAATTGCGCCTGATCCGCAGGCTTGGCCTTTTGCTGGCGCAGGTGGTGCAGGCGAAGCCGCATGCTCTGCCGGGTCTCGTCGGCGAACACATGGATATCATCCTCGCCGTTGCTGTTGGCCGGGAAGAATCCGACCACCGCGCGCGCCTTGAGCCATTTCTCCGCGACCAGTTTCTGCAACATGAGCGTTGCATCCGCATACAGGCCGCGGGCCGCTTCGCCCACGACTTTGTCCTGCAGGATGTCGGGAAACTTGCCGGCGAATTCCCATGCGTTGAAAAAAGGCATCCAGTCGATATACGGAATCAATTCTTGCAGCGGGTAATCACCGAACGCGCGCGTGCCCAGGAAGGTTGGAATCGGCGGTGTATAGCCGGCCCAATCGATTTTGAATTTCTTGAGTCTGGCCTGAGGCAGTGACAACTGCGGCGCCTTCGCACTCTTGTTGCGATGCTGCTCGCGCCGCCGCTCATGTTCCGCTTTGATGTTCGACACGTAGGCATCGTAGGTGTCCTTGGTCACCAGCTGCTGGCAGACCCCGACGGAGCGCGACGCGTCCTTGACGTAGATCACGGCGCCCTGGTACTGAGGATCGATCTTTACCGCGGTGTGCGCCGGCGATGTGGTTGCACCGCCGATCAGCAGCGGCTGCTTGTAGCCGAGACGTTGCATCTCCTTGGCGACGTGAACCATTTCATCCAGCGACGGCGTGATCAGCCCCGACAGGCCGATGAGGTTGGCGCCCTCGCGGGTGGCGGCTTCCAAAATTTTCTCGCACGACGCCATGACACCCAAATCCACGACTTCGAAATTATTGCATTGCAGGACCACGCTGACGATGTTCTTGCCGATGTCGTGCACATCGCCTTTGACGGTGGCGATCACAACTTTGCCGTTCGAGCGGCTGGCGCCATCTTTCTCGCGTTCGATATACGGAATCAATACCGACACGGCCTTTTTCATGACTCGAGCCGACTTGACCACCTGCGGCAGAAACATCTTGCCCGCGCCGAACAGATCGCCCACCACATTCATGCCGTCCATCAAGGGTCCCTCGATCACATCCAGGGGCCGTACCGCCTTGAGCCGTGCTTCTTCGGTATCCTCGAGAACGAATTCATCCAGCCCCTTGATCAGCGCGTGCTGCAGCCGCTGTTCGACGCCGAGCTTGCGCCACTCGAGATCGTCGCCGCGCTTGGTCGAGCCGCCGCCCTTGAACTGTTCGGCAATTTCCAGCAGCCGCTCGGTGGCGTCCGCCCGCCGCGCCAAAATCACATCCTCCACGCGCTCGCGCAGGTCAGCGTCGATATCCTCGTAGATCGCCAGTTGGCCGGCATTGACGATGCCCATGGTCAAGCCTGCGCGAATTGCGTGGTACAGAAACACCGAGTGCATCGCTTCGCGGACCGGCTGATTGCCGCGAAACGAAAAAGACACATTGCTGACGCCGCCGCTGACATGCACTGCCGGCATGCGCTTTTTGATGGCCGCGGTCGCCTCGATGAAATCCAGGCTGTAGCGGTTGTGCTCCTCGATCCCGGTTGCCACGGCGAAGATGTTCGGGTCGAAGATGATGTCCTCGGGCGGGAAATCGATCTGCTCGGTCAAAATGCGATACGCGCGCTCGCAGATCCCCACCTTGCGCTCGATGCTGTCGGCCTGACCGAGTTCATCGAACGCCATGACGACCACCGCGGCGCCGTAGCGCCGGCACAGGCGCGCTTGCGTCAGAAATTTCTCTTCGCCTTCCTTGAGGCTGATGGAATTGACGATCCCCTTGCCCTGAACGCACTTCAAGCCCGCTTCTATCACCGACCATTTCGATGAGTCGATCATGACCGGGACGCGGGCGATGTCCGGCTCGCCGGCAATCAGGCTCAAGAACTTCACCATGGCCGCCTGCGAATCGAGCATGCCTTCATCCATGTTCACATCGATGATCTGCGCGCCGTTCGCCACCTGCTGCCGGGCCAGTTCGACCGCGGCGCTGTAGTCGCCCGCTTCTATGAGCTGGCGAAACTTGGCCGATCCGGTGACATTGGTGCGTTCGCCGACATTGACGAACAAGCTGCTGGCGTCGATCGCGAGCGGTTCAAGGCCGCTCAACCGGCAGGCCCTGGCGATGACCGGCACGATGCGCGGCGGCACACCCGCGACGGCGCGTACTATTTTCCGGATGTGCTCGGGCGTCGTGCCGCAGCACCCCCCCACCATATTGAGAAAGCCGCTGGTCGCAAATTCGCGTAACGTCTCCGCGGTTTCTTCCGCCGTCTCATCGTATTCACCGAAGGCATTGGGCAGACCCGCATTCGGATACGCGCATACGTAAGCGCCGGCGATGCGTGACAGCTCCTCGATGTAAGGCCTGAGCTGCTTGCCGCCGAGGGCGCAATTGAGGCCGACCACCGTAGACTGTGCGTGGCGGATTGAATTCCAAAACGCCTCGGTGGTCTGTCCGGACAGCGTGCGTCCCGAGGCATCGGTGATCGTGCCCGAGACGATGAGCGGCAGCTCCCGGCGCACCTCGTCGAAGACCTCGCGCACGGCATACAGCGCCGCCTTGGCGTTCAACGTATCGAACACCGTCTCGATCAGGATCATGTCGACGCCGCCCGCAATCAGCGCGCGGGTCACATCGCCGTACGCGGCCACCAGTTCATCGAAATTGATATTGCGAAATCCAGGGTCGTTGACGTCGGGAGACAATGACGCCGTGCGGTTGGTGGGGCCGAGCGCCCCGGCAACGAAACGCAGCACACCGGTTTTCGCGGATACCTCGTCAGCGACCTGGCGCGCGAGGCGCGCGGCTTCCAGGTTCAGCTCGCCGACCAGCGCCTGCATGCCGTAATCCGCCTGCGAGACCGCGGTGGAATTGAAGGTATTGGTGGAAATGACGTCCGAGCCCGCGCCAAGGTAGTCGCGATGAATGTCGGCAATGATTTGCGGCTGGGTGAGCACCAGCAAATCGTTGTTGCCGCGCAGATCGCTGCGCCAGTCCGCGAATCGCTCGCCGCGAAATTGCTGCTCGCTCAAACGATGGCGCTGGATCATCGTACCCATGGCACCGTCGAATATCACCAGACGCTGCTGGAGCAGCGCCGTGAAGGCATCGCGCCGCAAATCGGCCGGCGACGCGCTCATCAGGCCACCCGCGCTTCGCGCACCAGCGGCCGCAGTCCCAGGGCGTGGCAGATCGCATAGGCGAGTTCGCCGCGGTTCAAGGTGTAGAAGTGAAACTCATCGACGCCGTGCTCGCGCAAGCGCTGTACCTGCTCGATGGCCACGTTGGCGGCGATCATGCGGCGCGTCTCGGGATCATCGTCCAGCCCGTCGAAGCGGCGGCGCAGCCATTCGGGCACGGTCGCGCCGCAGCGCGCCGCGAAGCGCAGCATTTGTGGGAAGCGGGTGATGGGCAGAATGCCGGGTACGATGCCTACGCTCACGCCGGAGGCGGCGCAGCGATCGCGATAGCGCAGGTATAAATCGGTTTCGAAGAAAAATTGCGTGATGGCGCGATTGGCTCCGGCATCGACTTTGCGCCGCAAATTCTCCAAATCCGCCTCGACGCCGGCGGACTCGGGATGGCCTTCGGGATATGCCGCCACGGAAACTTCAAAATTCGCCACCTGCTTGAGGCCACGAACCAAGTCGGACGCGAAACCAAACCCCTGCGGGTGGGGCCGGTAGCCGCCGCTTGCGGCAGCGTTGGCGGGCACATCGCCGCGCAACGCAACCAGATGCCGTACACCCTGGCTCCAGTAACCTTCGGCGATATCCAGCACCTCTTGCCGGGACGCAGCCACGCAAGTCAGATGCGGCGCCACCCGCAGATCGGTTTCACGCAGCACTCTTTGCACGAACTCGTGCGTCCGCGTGCGGGTGGAACCGTCGGCGCCGTAGGTAATCGAGACGAAATTCGGTTGCAAAGGGGCAAGCCGCAAAACGGCTTGCCATAGCTGCTGCGCCATCGCCTCATCGCCGGGCGGGAAGAACTCGAAAGAAACCGCCGGATTGGCCATACCAGCTCCCAAAGGGGATCCCGAAGGGGACTATCTCGACAATTAGCATGCTTGGGCCTAGGATTTGATTCAATCTCATTATTTTAATAGCAGGAATGAAATAGGCTCATGTCATCGACTGCGTTGGAAGTGCGGCATCTGGAGACTCTCCTGGCCTTATCCGAATGCGGCAGCCTGTCAAAAGCGGCCGCACGCCTGTTCCTGACCCAATCCGCGCTCTCGCATCAACTGAAGGCCCTGGAAAGCCACTATGGGGCGGCTCTGGTTGAAAAGAACGTGAGGCCGCTACGGTTTACCGCGATCGGCAACCGTTTGCTGGCGCTGGCGCGCGTGGTTTTGCCGCAAATGGCCGAGGCCGGACGGGATGTTGCGCGCCTGGCCCAAGGCCATGCGGGTCCGCTGCGCGTGGCCGTTCAATGCCACAACTGCTTCGACTGGCTGATGCCGGCGATGGACGCTTACCGCACGCTGTGGCCGGAAGTGGAATTGGACATCATTTCCGGCTTCGTGGTCGACCCGCTGCCCTTGCTCGAGCAGGGCGAGGCCGAACTTGCCGTGATCCACGATCGGCATGAAGCACACCCGAATATCGCTTTCAGCCCGCTGTTTCGCTATGAAAGCGTGGCCTTGATGAGCCCGCGGCATCGTCTGGCCGCCAAGCCCTGGCTCGAAGCGGAGGATTTTGCAGCCGAAACCCTGATCACATATCCCGTGCCCGATGAGATGCTGGACGTGATGAAGCACTGTCTGACGCCGTCGAAGGTCAATCCGAAGCGGCGTACCGCCGAGCTGACGGTGGCCATTCTTCAGCTGGTCGCGAGCGGTCGCGGTATCGCCGCCCTTCCCTCCTGGACCGTCGGCAACTACATCGAGCGCGGGTACGTGGTCTCCCGCCCCATCGGACCCTCGGGACTGCGCTGCGAACTGTATGCCGCAACCACCCGCGCCGGCGCGGAGGCCGCCTATATAAGAGAGTTCATCGCGTTGACCCGCACGCAGAGCCTGACTGAGCTGGCGGGCGTTTCCGCGCTGTAAGCCAGAGGGTCAGCCGATGCGGGCACTCTGGCCGCCGTCCACGGCAAGCGCCACCGCGGTGATGAACGCGGCTTCATCGGAATGCAGAAACAGCGCTGCGTGGGCCACGTCCCAGGCGGTTCCCATCTTTCCGTTGAGCGGCACCCGCTTATCGCGCGCTGCGCGCAGTTCCGCCTTGGAGACATTCCGCGCCTTGGCTTGACCCTCGATCGCCATGGGCGTGTCCATCAGGCCGGGCATGATGGTGTTCACGCGAATCCCGTATTTCGCATTCGTCAGTGCAAGCTGCGTCCCCAGCATATTCATGCCGATCTTCGATAATTTGTAGGCGGTCAGCCCGGGTGCGAATGACACCGCGGCGATCGAAGAGATATTGACGATGCTGCCCGAACCGCAGGCACGCATTGCGGGCAGCACCGCCTGGCAGGACAGCAAGCAGCCCTTCAAGTTGACCTGCATGATCCGATCGTAGGCATCCTCGGTGATTGCTTCGGGCGGTCCATCGCCTGCGCCGATGCCGACATTGTTGTGCAGGAAATCGACGCGGCCGAAGGCCTTGATGCAAGCCTCGACGTAGGCCCTGCAATCGGCTGCGCGCGTCCAATCGCCCGCGATGCACCGGGCGATGCCGCCCGCAGCGGCGATCAAAGCAGCCGTTTCCTCGGCGCGCTGAAGATCCCGATCCACCAGCATCACGTTGGCGCCTTCGCGGGCAAACAGCATGGCCGCCGCGCGCCCGTTGCCGATGGTGTCGCCCGGCGTCTGGCCGGCGCCCACCACGATGCCGGACTTGCCTGTGAGCCTCATTGCCTGGCTCCCGGCAAGAAGTCATCGAGCGGCACGCCGAAGCTGTTCAAGGCCCACGACACCAGGTTGTATTGGCCGATCGTGAAAACCAAATCCATCATTTGTTGGGTCGAAAACCTTGCCGACAACGCGTCCCAGGTTGCATCGGACAGCACCGAATGCTCAAAGAGATCGTCGACGGCCTGCAGCAACACCGCATCCGCAACGTCCCAGGCGGCAGTGGCGCCCAGCTTGACGCGCTCGATTTCCTCGGCGGTTATCCCGCTGCGCTTGGCAATTTCGACGTGCTGCGCCCACTCGTATTCGGCCTGGTTCAACCAGCCAATGCGCAGGATCAGCAGTTCGCGCTCGCGCGCCGGCAGCGTCTGTTTTCGCAGCACGTGACCGGCAAACACCACCCACCGCCGCGTCAGCTCCGGGTGATGCATCATCACGCGAAACAGGTTTAAATCGCGGCCTGCCAGGCGCTGCTTGGCTGCGGTGTCGGCGTCCTCGCCGGTCAGTTGCGCAAGATCGCGAAATGCAATGCGCTGTTTGCGATTGATCATCGGCGGATCATGCCACAAGCTGCATTTCGCTAGTGCGAGAAGCCGTCGCTCAAGGTGCGCAGAAACGCGACGATGTCCCTGATGTCATTGTCGTTAAGTGCCGGCGCGCCGCCGGGTTGACCGCCGAAGGGCGCCTGCATATCCATATTGGCGAGATATTGCGCCGGCAGATCATCGAATTTCAAAGTACTGCCCGCCGGCCCGCGCGGGTACCATTTCTGCGGCTGGGTATCGCGTTCGGCGTAAAAGCGCAGCACCTCCTCGAGGCTGTGAAACACGCCGTTGTGAAAGAATACGCGCCGCCGTGCGGCATTGCGCAATGACGGGGTGCGGAACAGACCGCAATATTCGCTTTTGTCCTTGAAGTCGGTGCGCAGCGGGCCGCACAGCCCCAAATCGAAATACTCTGGATCCACATTGGCGGGAATCTTCTGATTGCGAGGCGCGCCGATCCCGGCATAGCCGAAGTCCGTGAACGCGGGAAACGCGCCGTTGTGCATGGCGCTGGGATGACAGCGCGCGCAATTGCCCTTTGCGGGATCATTGAACGCTGCCAAGCCGCGCATTTCCGCGCGGCTCAAACTGGCTTCATGGCGCAGCCAGGCATCGTACTTGCTGCTGTAAGGATAGAACTCGCCGGGGCTTTGTTGGTAGGCCTCAAGCGCCATCAACACGCCCTTGAACGCCAAATTCTCATCGCCAAAGATGTTC
>DATMKO010000508.1:0-2315 GCA_035571175.1 Steroidobacteraceae bacterium
CTGCCCGTGCGCGGGCTGCACACCGAACTTCATGTCGGCGGTCAGCAAATCGCGAGCGGGGTCAGCGATCACGCCTTCACGGTTCCGGCGTTTGGCGAATCCGAGTTCGACATGACCATCACCGCGAACGTGGCGTTGGCGTGGTTGGTGCTTGCCGATAAGGTGAATCAGAACGCGAAATCGATTGACTATGATCTCACCGGGGCGGCCAGCATCGATTTACCATTCTTGAGAGATTTGCCGTTCCGCCAACACGGTTCATTCTCGCTCGAGTCGCAATAACTCATTGAGACAGCGGCATTTTTCGTAGCTGTTGCCGCGGTCTCCCGAGCTTGCGGGTCTGCTAAACTCATCGGTCAAACAAAAGCGCGCGCCACCGGGCCGCCACAAGGGTCTCATGGCCGCTTCGCCTTACGAGCAATTGGAGCAAGAATTTCGTCGCCTGCATGCATTTCGCGGCGCGCTATCATTACTGCGTTGGGATGCTGCGGTGATGATGCCGCGCGGCAGCGCCGATGTGCGCGGCGAACAATTGGCGGCGCTCGAGACCGAGCACCATGCCTTGCTTACCACTCCGAAGGTGGCGCGCCTGCTGGAGCGCGCTGAGGCGGGCGCTTCTCAAATGGAGGACTGGCCGCTGGCCAATCTTCGCGAGATGCGCAGGCAGCGCGACCACGCCATCGCGACGCCGCCGTCGCTCATTTCACGGCTGGCCAAAGCCACTGCGCGCGCCGAAGTATTTTGGGTCGAAGCCAAAAAAGCCAATGATTTCAAACTACTTGCGCCGCACCTGGAAGAAGTGGTGCATCTGGTGCGGGACAAGGCTGCGCTGCTCGGCCAGGCGCGCGGGTTGGCGCCCTACGATGCCTTGGTCGATGGGTTTACCCCGGGCATCACAGTGGCCGACATCGATACCATATTCAAGGCGTTGTCTCGCAAGCTCCCCGGACTCATCAATCAGGCCATCGAAGTCCAGGCGACGCATGCTCCCATCCCCTTGACGGGCAAGTTCACCGTCGCGCGTCAGCGCTCGCTCGCGGTGGATGTGCTCAAAGCCTTGGGCTTCCCCTTCGAACGGGGGCGTCTCGACGAAAGCGAACATCCCTTCACGGAAGGCGTGCCCGGCGATATCAGGGTTACCACGCGATTTGATTTGACCGATCCGTTTTCGGGACTGCTCGGCGCGGTGCACGAAACCGGCCACGCCATGTACGACCTCGGGCTGCCGCTGAAGTGGCGCGATCAGCCGGTGGGCCGAGACCGGGGCCTCGCGCTCGAGGAGAGCCAGTCACTGCTGTTTGAAATGAACCTGTGCCGCAGCCGTTCCTTCGTGAAATACCTGCGGCCGCTGCTGGAGAAGTATTTGCAGGTGAGTGGTCCGGAATGGGAAGAGGCGAATTTATATCGGCTGTTGATCCGTGTGCGCCGCAGTTGCATCCGCATGGACGCCGATGAATTGACCTATCCTGCGCATATCATGCTGCGCTACGAACTGGAAAAGAAACTTCTCGAAGGGTCGCTGCCGGTTGCTGATTTGCCGGAGGCCTGGAACGCGAACCTCGAACAGCGTCTGAACATCCGTCCGGCGAACGATGTCGAAGGTTGTTTGCAGGATATCCATTGGGCGGTCGGGCACTTCGGGTACTTTCCGTCATACGCCCTGGGCGCGGTGATTGCCGGCCAATTGAACGAAGCCATGCGGGCGGCGCGACCATCGCTCGACGAGGAGATCGCCGCCGGCCAATTCGGCGGCGTGATGGATTGGCTGCGCGACAACGTGCACGGTGTCGGGGCGCGATTGCCGGTGCAAGAGCTCATCAAGCAAGCCACCGGCAAGCCGCTGACGGCGGCCGCATACCTGCGTTACTTGGAAACCAAATACCTGGAAGTTCCTTGAGCGCGCTTCCCGCCCCCGCGGTGCAACGCCGTTCCAATAATTTCAAGAAATTGCAGGCGGAGCTGCGCGGCTCCGTGGGCAAGGCCATCGCCGACTTTCGCATGATTGCCGACGGTGACCACGTCATGGTGTGCCTGTCCGGCGGCAAGGATTCCTACACCTTGCTCGACATCCTCTTGAGCCTGCAGCGCAGCGCGCCGGTGAGCTTTGAAATCACCGCTGTCAATCTCGATCAGAAGCAGCCGGGCTTCCCCGCCGAGGTACTGCCCCGATACCTCGAGGATCTCGGGGTTCGCTTCCGCATCATCGAGCAGAACACCTATGCCGTGGTCAAGCGTGTCATTCCCGAGGGCAAGACCATGTGCGGTTTCTGCTCGAGGCTGCGCCGCGGCGCCCTGTATCGGTTTGCCGCCGAGAA
>DATMKO010000509.1:0-13420 GCA_035571175.1 Steroidobacteraceae bacterium
TTCGAATAGCTGCTCGCGCCTTTTATCGTCGCGGATCAAACTCTGAATCCAGAACACGCAGGCAACGCGCCGGCCCCGGGTCACGGCGTTCACCCGGTGACGCGACCCGGAGGAATAGACAATCATGTCGCCCGCCGCCAGCTTGACGCTCTGATCACCGCAATCGCTTTCGATGACGAGTTCGCCGCCGTCGTAGGATTGCAGAGGCGCCAGGAACAAAGTGGCCGACAGGTCGGTGCGCAGCTTGTGCACGCTGCCGGGCACGGCGCGCACCACCCCGTCGACGTGCGTGCCGAAATGCATCCCCACGCCGTAGCGGTTGAACATCGGCGGATACACCTTGTTGGGCAGTATCGCGCTGATGAAAATCGAATGGCGCTCCAGCGACTTGAGAACCGTGGTGCCGAGCTCGCGCGCCAGGGCGCTCGATTCATCGAGCTGTTCATTGTTCTTGACCTGAGCCCCTTGATGTCCGGCCGTGACCCGGCCGTCCACCCACGGCGCCCCCGCAGCGTCGAGCGCCGCGCAAGTTTCGCGGAGTTCCTCCTCGCTCAAGACACTCGGAATTCTCAGGAACATGCGCGCCCTCAAGGAAAGACCGAGGCCTTGAGGCGCGCGGCGAGATCGCGCAGCGCACCCGGCGCTGCGTCGCGCGAGATGAGCGACAACACGGCCAGACGTACGGCTGCCGTGCCGCCGGCCGCCGCGCGCGCAAGCCACAGCGCCGCCTCCTCGCAACGCCCTTCGATAAGCAGCATGCTCGCCCAGTTGTACTGGCCGCGAAAATACCCGCCTTCGGCCGAACGCCGATACCAGTCGGCCGCGGCGCTTGCGGAGCGCGGCGTTCCCCAGCCTTCCTCGCAGCATCGCCCCAGCAAGTTCATGGCGCGCTCATGCCCCTGTGCGGCGGCCTTCATGTAGTAGGCGTAGGCTTGGCGCCAATCGCGCGCCACACCGCGTCCATCCAGATACAAATGCGCCAGGTTGTACTGCGCCCAGGCGTGGCCGCAATCCGCGGCTTGGTGAAAAAATGCGGCAGCCGCGGCCGGGTCGCAGCCTACGCCCCAACCGTTGTCGAGGCAGCGTCCGGCCATATTGATGGCCTCGATGTCACCGTGAAGCGCCGCGCGCTTAAACCAATTGAATGCCCCCACAGGATCTTTGGCGACACCGGTGCCCTCGAGCAGCATGCGCCCATAACAGACCTGCGCCTGCGGTACTCCTTCGAGAGCTGCGACGTACACCCAGTCGGCGGCGCGTTTCGGCTCCTGTGCAAACAGGGCACCGAGTCGCGGCGCGCTCATCTGCCCCAGCAGCTCGACGATGGATGCTGACACCATGGCTAGAACCGATAAGTGAAGCTGCCGATGAGCGTGCGGCCGGCACTCGGCAGGGCGTGATTTTCCTGGACCCCGACGTAGTAGAGGCCGCCGTAATACAGTTTGTCCGCGACATTATTGAAATTGAGCTGCAGCTTCAGGTGATTGCTGAACTGGTACGAGCTCATCGCATTGAAGACCGCATAGGCCGGCACTGCGGCGCTATTGTCGGCGTCCGCAAATCGATGGCTGACGGCGGTGAGGCCGCCGCCCACTTCCCACGCCGCGGTGAGTTGCACGCTGCTCCACAGATTGAAGGCATCGTGGGGCGTGTTGGGCGCGAGCTTGCCCACGGCGAGTGGATCTAAGCTCGCGGTGATCTTGTCGTCGAGGTGGGTGTAGCCTGCGGTGAGTTCCCAGATGTCAGTGAGGTGCCCGTCGATGGAGAGCTCGAGTCCCTTCACGCGCTGATCGAACGGCGCATCCTGCACCGTGGGATCGTCCGGATCCGAGTTGCGTACGTTGCTGACGTGCGTGTCGAACAAGGCACCGGTGAGCGTTGCCGCGCCATTCAAGATGTTGAGCTTCGCCCCCAGCTCCAGGGTGCTGTTTTTCTCCGGCGCAAGACTCTGATCGGTGGGCGCGATGATGAGATATTCGATCACGGGGTTGTACGAGCTGCCGTACGACAGGTAGACGCTGCGCGCGGGATCCGGCTTGAAGACCACTGCTACGCGCGGACTCACGAAGGTATCGGTGCGCTCAAACCCGGTTCCTGAGAATGCTTCGCTGAAGCTGGATTTGAATCGATCCCAGCGCAGCCCCAAATCCACGTCCCACTTGGGCCCCCAGGCAATGCTGTCGAGGATGTAGGGACTGACATCGTTGGCTCTGGCCTTGGGGTTGGAATAGGCAATGAGCGGTGTCGGCGGCGAGTAGAAAGAATAAGGATTGAGCAGCGGCGTGGCCGGAATGTCGTTGAGTCCATTCTGGAAACGATTCACGTTCGACCACTCCTTGCTGAGCTCGAGGCCCGCGGTGAGCGCAGTGTCGAAGCCCGCTATGTGGAACTTGCGGGTGAGATCGATGCGATTGATGAGTAGTGCGGTGGTACCGGCGCTGCTCGGCTGATCGCGCGACACCAGGATGTCGGCATACGGCGTTCCCGGGGGCGGCGCGTCCACGCTGTCATTGCCGAGAAAGGGTGCGCTCAAGAGGTACTGAAAGCCGTAGTTGGCATAGCGCAAACTGTCGCTCAAGGCATACTCATCCGCGAAATCCTGCTCGAAGCGGATGCTGCCGATATTGGTGTTGGTGCGCGTACGGTCGTAATTGAGAAGACCGTAGTAGTTATTGCGCGCAACCGCGGCGGGCGCCCCATCGATGAACGGCACACCGTAATCGGGAATGTCGTTTTCTTCTTCTTTGAAATAGCCCAAGGTGAGGCGCGTCGGCGTGTCTATCCCTAAACTCAAGGTGGGTGCGACGCCGTAGCTTTTGTAGAGAACCTGATCGCGGTCGACGACGCCGTTGCGTTGATCCATCAGCGTGACCCGCGCCGCGGCCGTGGAGCTCAAAGGCAGATTGAAATCCCCGGTACCGCGCCATAGATCCGCCTCGCCGGCCGATGCGCTGATCAGCGCCAGCGGCGTCAACGTGGGCTGCTTGCTGATGCTGTTGATCACGCCGGAGGTGGAGCCGCGGCCGAACACCGCGGAGGCGGGACCCAACAGCACCGAAATCGCGTCGCTGTTGAAGGTGTCACGCCGGTATTGACCGATATCCCGCACTCCGTCCAGGAAGAAGCTGTCGGGTATCGACAGGCCGCGCAAATTCACTGAATCGCCGTGCGCGCCGCCCTCGCCGGAGTTCAAGGTGATGCCCGGCACATTGCGCAAGGCATCCTGCACCAGGGTGAGGTACTGCTCGGCCAGTTCCTTCTTATCGATGGTATCGATCGATCGAGGGATGTCGAGCCCTAGCTGGATCGCGGTTCCCGTGACTTCGATGCTCTGCAAATTGTCGGTGTCGGCGGGCAGGTCGCTGTCCACTTGATGCATTGCGATTTCTCGGTTAGTGACTCCTGTTTTTGATGCTAACACGAATCATTATCATTAGCATTTTAACAATGCGCCGCGGTTCACACATTGAAAATCGCGCCGCCGCGGGCCTGAACAGGCAATTTAGCGTCGCTTGCGCAGTCCGGCCGGGATCAGCAGAAAATCCAGGACCTCGAAAACGCCGTAGGCGACGAGCGCCATGAATGCGGCCGGAATCGCTCCGGTGAGGATGGTGGGAACATCGTTCAACGACAGTCCGGAGATGATGGGGGCGCCGTAGCCGCCGGCCCCCACCAGCGCCGCCAGCGTCGCCGTGCCGATGCTGACAATGGTGGCGGTCTTGATTCCCGCGAGCACCGTCGGACTCGCGAGCGGCAACACGATGCGGTAAAAAACCTGCCGGCGCGTCAGTCCGAAGGCGCGGGCGTTTTCCAGATGCTGCCGGTTCACGTTGCGCACGCCGGTGAAGGTGTTCAACACCACCGGCAGCAGGCTGTACAGGCACAGCGCCGCCAATGCCGGCTTCGTGCCGACGCCGAGCAAGGGAATCAAGAAGCACAGCAGCGCCAGCGAAGGCACGGTTTGAATCAGCGCGCTCAAGATCAGGATCGCCTGTCCCGCGGCGTGATTGCGCGCGGCGGTCACGCCCAAGGGTATGCCGACGGCCACCGAAAACAGCAGCGCCATGCCCACCAGCCAGAGGTGCTCGCGCGTGCGCCGCACGATATTGCTTTGCAGGCTCTGCGAGCGCGGCGCCTCGGATCCCAAAAATTGCGCGGCGACTTGCGCATAGCTCTGCTTTTGTATGTCCGCCTGGCTGTTCATGTCGATCATCGCGTCCGCGCTGATCGCCCCTTCCAGCTGCTTGAGCGCCTGCCACTCGCGCGGATGCGCATCGACGAAGGCCTTTCTTGCCACCCAGACGGCCTGGTACACCGGAAAAAATCCGCGATCGTCTTGCAGCACCCGCAGCTTGGATTTCTTGATCTTGGCGTCGGTGGAATAGGTGTCGATCAAGTCCACCGCTCCGTCATCGATCGCCTGAAAGCTCAAGGAGTGTTCCATGCGGCTGACCTTTTGCGGCTCCAGGTGCAAGTGATAGTGCTCCGCCATCCTCGGGAAGCCATCCTTGCGATCCATGAACTCGTAGCTGAATCCGGCCTTGATGTCGTCCTGAACCCGCGCCAGATCGCTGATGGTGTGCAGATCGTGCTTCTCGGCGAAGGACTCCTTCACCGCCAGCGCATAGGTGTCATCGAAGCCCAGTGGCTCGGAGATCACCAGGTCCATCTTGGAAAGCGCGGCCTGAATGTCCTCGACGGATTTCAAGTCCGGCTGTTTGAGGATGGCCTCGCTCAGCGTGCCCGTATAGTCCGCATACAGATCGATTGCGCCGCTGCTCAGTGCCGCGAACAGAATTCCCGTGCTGCCCATGCCGAGTTTTCGCTCGATGGGTACCTTCGAGACCGACTCGATGCTTTGCGCCGCAATCTCCCCGAGCACGTAGCCTTCCGTGAACACCTTGGAGCCGACCACGATGGCCTTGGCGGCCAGCGCATCGAGGGGCGCAAACCCGAAGAGCAACAGCGCCGCCATGAGCCATCTCTTCATGCGACTTCCGCTGCATCCGGCAGGGTGCGCTGCGCATTGATGAACAGCGTGACGAAAGGATCGGCGGGATGGCGCAGCAGCTCGCCATAGCTGCCGCTTTGCAGGATTCTGCCTTCGTGCAGCAGCGTGATGCGATCGGCGAGAAACACGGCTTCGCCGAGATCGTGGGTGACGATCAGCACGGTTTTGCCCAGCCGATCGAAAATGGCCTTCAATTCCTGCTGCAGACTGTGCCGGATCAAAGGATCGAGCGCCGCCATCGGCTCATCGAGCAGCATCACCGACGGATCCATCATCGCGGCTCGCATGATGGCGACGCGCTGCTTCTGCCCGCCGCTCAATTCGTGCGGGAAGCGCTCGAGGACGCTGGCCGGAAGATCCACGAGCTTGCGCAGCTCCTCGACGCGGCCGGCTATTTTGGCTTTTCCCCAGCCGCGCAGTTTTGCGATCAGCGACACATTGTGATAACCCATGAGATGCGGGAACAAGCCGCCGTCCTGGGGCACATAACCGATGCGCGCCGCCCATTCCACGGGACTGAACGACAGCAGGGGCTGATCATTGATCTTGACGTAGCCGCGGTCGAAAGGGATGAGTCCCAGGGTGATGCGCAGCAGGGTGGTTTTTCCCGAGCCGCTCGAACCGATCAGCGCATGCGTGGCGCCCTTGGGAACGCTCAGGTTGATGTCCGCAAGGACGGTCCTGTCCTCGAATGTCTTGTAGACATTTTGCAGTTCGAGCATTGATGCAATCCCAGCCTTACGGAG
The DNA here is from genome assembly GCA_035571175.1 of Steroidobacteraceae bacterium. GTDB lineage: Bacteria > Pseudomonadota > Gammaproteobacteria > Steroidobacterales > Steroidobacteraceae > Bog-1198. The sequence continues at coordinate 5,758 of DATMKO010000509.1, forward strand.
ACTCTTCCACCATCGTGCCCTGATGATAAAGAATCTTCCACCCAGCCGGGGTTTTACGCCACAGCGTCGCGCGGCGCGTGACGCGCGGGCCTTGAAACAAGGTGTAGGTGATCAGATAGTTGTCCGCGGCGATCTTTTGGCATTGAAAGTCGCGCATCACCCACGAAGCTTCTTCCGGGTTCGGCGGCCTGTTTTCCAGCGTGTCCAGCACGTATTCGCGGCTGTAGCGCCGGCCCGATGCGCCCACTTCCCAAAAGTTCGCATCGGTCATGTTCTCGTAGTCGGCGCGCGTGGTGCCGAGCTCGGGATGATGGAATATGGGCTCGCGCCGCTGCAATTCCTCGCGCACCGCGAGCAGCTGCGGCGCGGTTGTGAACTTCGGTTCCATGTCTCTCTTAAGGTTGAGCCGCCACGACCGCGATTTCAATCTTGAATTCGGCAGCCGCCAGTTGCGGACTCAGCACCGTGGCGCGCGCCGGCGTCGCACCCGGCACCACCCAGGATTCCCACACCTTGTTCATTTCGGAAAAACTTCCCATGTCGGTGAGCCAGATGGTCGCCGCCAACAGCTGGCTCTTGTCGGTCTTCGCCTGCGCCAACAGGCGGTCGATGCCGGCGAGTATCGCCTGGGTCTGCACGGTAACGCTGGCTCCGCGGGCGCCTTCGGCAACCTGACCCGACAAGTATACGGTTTTGTTGTGCACGACCACCTGGGACATGCGCGGGCCGCTCTGAATTCGTTCAATTGACACGTTGACTCCTTAGACCCTCGGTTGCGTGGTTGACATACGGGCTATACGATTCATTGGCGCGCATTGCAAGTGGCCTTAAGGGGAAGATGATATGGATTTAGGCATTCGGGGACGAACCGCGATCGTCTGCGCCTCCAGCCAGGGCCTCGGCCGCGGTTGCGCACAAGCGCTGGGCGAGGCGGGAGTCATCCTGGTGATCAATGGACGCAATCGCTCGCTGCTCGAGCAAACCGCCGCCGAGATCCGCCAAACCACGGGTGCCTCGGTGACGCCGGTGGTCGCCGACGTCTCCACACGCGAAGGCCAGGCGGCGCTGCTCGAGGCCTGTCCCACGCCGGACATCTTGATCAACAACAACGGCGGTCCGCCGCTGCGCAGTTTTCTCGACCTTGACCGCCAGGCGCTGCTCGACGGCGTGACCATGAACATGGTGACGCCCATCGAACTCATTCAAAAAGTCATTCAATCGATGAGCGCGCGCGGCTTCGGCAGGATCGTCAACATCACCTCGGTCAGCGTCAAGATGCCGCTTGCGGGGCTGGATTTATCGAGCGGCGCGCGCGCCGGCCTGACCGCGTTCGTGGCGGGCGTGGCGCGCACGGTGGCTGACAAAAATGTCACCATCAACAATCTGCTGCCGGGAAGTTTCGATACCGCGCGCCTGCGCAGCAATCTCTCGAGCGCCGCCAAACGCAACCAGGTGAGCGAGGACGAGGCGGCATCGCGCGCCAAGGCGAACATTCCTGCCAAGCGCTTCGGCACTCCGGCCGAGTTCGGCCAGACCTGCGCCTTTCTCTGCAGCGTGCATGCCGGATACATCACCGGTCAGAACATTCTGCTCGACGGCGGCGTCTATCCGGCCGCGTTCTAGGCCGGGAAACGCTGCGCGACTTAGCTTATGCTGGAGCCTGAGCGCTGCTACAGGCAGCCATGCGCGCCTTCAGTTCTTTGCGAAATTTTCGGCTGACGCGCAGGCGTTCCCCGCTGTCGAGAAGCACCCGGTACTCGCCTTGACCGGAAAGCTCCAGACCCCGCACCCGGCGCAGATTGACGATCGTTGAGCGATGAATCCGGCAAAAGGTGCGCGGATCCAACTCTCGTTGCAGCGCTGTAATGCTCCGCCGCAACAAATGCGACTTGCTGCCCACATGCACACGGACGTAGTAGTCCTCCGCCTCCACCCAGTCGATGTCCGGGATTTGCACATACGAGACCTGCCCGAAGCTGCGCAGCGCGAGCCGCTGCGGCTGTTGCTGCGAGATATTTTCCTGCAGCGTAATTTTCTGTTTGGCGCGCTGCATCGCGAGTTGAAAACGCGCATCGTCGAATGGCTTCAAGAGATAGTCGAGCGCACCGGCATCGAACGCGCGCAGCGCATGCGTGTCGTATGCCGTTACAAAAACGATGACGGGTTGCCGCTCGCCCTGGAGCTGGCCGAGTACGTCAAATCCCCCGCATTCGGGCATCTGAACATCGAGGAACACGAGGTTGGGCCGCGCGCTGCGAATCTCTTGCACGGCCTCGGCGCCCGACGCACACTCCTGCACCGACTCCACGTCCGGATCATGCTGCAATAGCATTTTGAGATTGCTGCGCGCCAGAGGCTCATCATCGACGATGAGCGCCCGAATCGCCGTGCTGCGATCCGCCTGCATCAAGCACCCTCCCGGTGCGGAAAAGACACCGACGCCTGAACGCCGGTCGCATTGTGATTCTCGAGACCCAATTCGAAATCCGTCCCATACAGTAGCTTGAGTCGCGTGCGCAAATTGGACAGCCCGATGCCGCCGCTCGCGGGCGCCGCCTGGCTATCAAGCAGCGGACCATCATTGTAGACGCTCAATCTGAGCCTGCCCTCGCAGCTGGTGGCGGCAATTCGAACGGCGCCTCCTTGCACGCGTTTTGCGATGCCATGCTTTATGGCGTTTTCCACCAAGGGCTGCAGGATCAGGCTCGGTACCTGCGCCTGGCGCAGTTCATCGGGTACTTGCAGGCTCAAGCTGAGCCTTCCTGAAAAGCGCGCCTTTTGAATTTCCAGGTATTTTTCCAGAAATTCCACTTCCTGCGCCAGCCGCACCTGCGGATCATTGAAATCGCTCATCACGCCGCGCAGAAAGTCGCTCAAGGCGACGACCGTCTTCACCGCGGCGTCTTTCTTGTTCTCGCGGATCAAGCCCACGACGGAATTGAGTGCATTGAAAATGAAGTGCGGTTCGATTTGTTGGCGCAACCCGGCCAATCTCGCGTTCGAGAGCTGTTCATTGAGCCGGGCAGTTTCTGTTTTCTGCGTTGCCAGCCGCTCTTTCGAGTCAAGAACGACACTGATGGTCAGAATGAACGCGTACAGGATCAGCGAGGAGAATAGGTAATTATAGAAATTGCGCGGCCAGGCATGGAGAAAGGGTCCGGAGATCGAGTCCGGTGCCCAAGGCTGCAGAAGCACCTCGAGCCAGGCTACCCAAGCCGCCGCAATCACGGCAAGGATCGCAACTGCGCCGAGATGCACCAACCAGGGGGTGGGATTCAGGCCCGACGGACGGTAGCGGCGCCCCAATTGAATCACCAGCGGGGTCGCAAGCATCCACGGCATGAAGGAAAGGGTTAGCGAGATGAACAAATGCACCCAAGAGTGATGCATGCCTTGAGCCCGCATGCCAAACACGTATTGAGTGGCGTCGATCAGCCCGACGCCGGTCCAGACCGCCGCAATCCACAGCCAGCGGCGCAATCTGTTGCTCGGCGAGGTGGGATCCATTCGGCAATGCTACTCCACAGGTTGGTGCATCGAGGAGAATGCAGGGAATCGCCATCCAGGTGCAGTCAGTAGCCTGGCCGGCGGGGCGCTGTGCAGCGATACTGGCGCCATGAACACCAAGATCATTGCACTGACGATCGGCTTGATGCTTTTTTACTCAGGGGCGGAGAGCGCGACGCCGCCGGCGCAGGCGAACAGCCCGGCTTACACATCTGACGGCAAGCTGCTGCTGCCCGATAACTATCGGGATTGGGTGTTCCTGACCTCGAGCTTCGACTTAAGCTACATGGAAGGCATGCAGATGGATCATCACATGCTGGACAATGTGTTCGTCAACAAGGATAGCTACCAGAGTTTTCTCGCCACCGGTACCTGGCCGGATAAAACAGTGCTGGTAAAGGAAAACCGCAAGGCCCCGAGCGAGGGTTCCATCAACAAGGTCGGCAATTACCAGAGCACGGAAATCATGAGCATCGAGATTCATGTCAAGGACGAAGCGCGCTTCAAAGACAAGTGGGGCTTCTTTGCCTTTGGCGGCAAGGAGCCGGCGTCATTGATTCCCCAGGCCGCCAGCTGCTATTCATGCCACGCGGCGCATGCGGCCGTCGACACCACCTTCGCGCAATTCTATCCGACGCTGCTTCCCGTCGCGCAGGCCAAGGGGACGCTCTCCAAATCCTACAGCCAGGAAATCAGTGCCCACCCGCTAAAATAAAGCGCGCCCGCTCGGCGCCATCACGCATCAGCGCCAGAAAGCGCCGGCCGCGCCCGGGAAAACCACCGGGCTTTCGAATCCATCCGCGGAAACGCTGGCCACGCCAAAGATAAAATCATCGATGGCCACATTGGCCAGAGTCAGCGAATCAGAATTTCCAGCATCGCGCGAATGCGTCCACATGGGCTCGGTGGTATCGCGCCAACGCACGCGATAGTTGGCGGCGGGGGAACCCGGTGCGGCGCTCCATGACAGCTTGGTGTCCGAGGTGACCGCGCCGCTGATCTTGACGTTCGCGGGCGGCGGCGGCGCCGAGGCCATCGCCGCCGCGGCAATCATGTTGGTGGCTGCCACCTTGGCAAGGTAGGGAAAATCGACGTGGGCGATGGTGTCGCCATATTCCACGCCGCCTTCGGTGCGCAGGTCCTGGTGCTGGTGCCGATAATCCTCGGAGTTTTCGGTGAACCTGACCGCCGGAAGGCCCAAGGCATTGAATGCCGAATGATCGCCGCCGCGGCCGAAGCGGTCGAGCCGGTAAACCAAGGCCACGGTCCAATTGGGCAGATAGGATTCCGCCAGCGACTTGGCGTAGCGCGCGACATTGCGCGACGCGGAATCGTTCTCGCCACCCTCGAATCGCCGCTGCTTGGCATCCTCGGGGGTTTCGGTATCGCGGGTACCTTCGGAGAACAAGCGCACGCGGCTGTTGTCGATCACGCCGTTCTGGCCGCGGGTGCCGCCGACGATATCGTTGTTAAGATCCGCCTCCACCCGCCAGCCCTGGGCCTTGGCATACTCCGCCAGCACTTTGCCGCCATACAGCCCCTGCTCCTCGCCCGACAGCACCCCGTAGACCAAGGTGGCGGGGAACTTGTAGTGGCTCAAGATTCGCGCCGCCTCGATCACCACGGCAACTCCCGAGCCATCGTCATCGGCGCCCGGGGCATCCGCAGTGGCATTCAAGGGGTCGCTGACGCGTGAATCGATGTGTCCGGTCAGTATGATCACGCGTTCGGGATCGGTGCTGCCGCGCTGAATCGCCACCACATCGACGATCTCGCTGGGCTTCGGAACACGAGCGCCGGTGAAGGTTTGCGACGGTGTGACCAGGGTCAGGCACCCGGCGCAGGTTTGACTGATCTCGGCGAAACGGGATTGCGCCCAGCGGCGCGCCGCGCCGATGCCGCGTTTGGGCGAAGTGGTATCCGACAGCGAGTGCCTGGTGCCGAAGCCCACCAGCGCCTGCACCGTCGCTTGCAGCTGTTTGGGATCGGCGCTCGTGGCAATGTCGCGCAGCAGAGGCTGTTCTGCGCTCAAAGCCGACGTCGCCGCGAGCATCAGCGCCATGCCGGTAAACAGTTTCATGGTGCGATAGTCCGATATTTGCGGGAAGTACGCCAGGGGTTGCCCGCTGCGCGACCAGCCGCCCAAAGTTCTCCCGGTTACCATGCGCGCAAGGTAATCTAGCGGCGTGGCCCCGCTCATATTGCAGTCCATCATCACCTGCCCGAACTGCGGTGCTCAGCACGAGGAATCGATGCCCACCGACGCCTGCCAGTACTTTTATGAATGCACGCACTGTCATGCGCTGCTCAAGCCCAAGGCCGGCGACTGCTGCGTGTTCTGCTCCTACGGTTCGGTGGCCTGCCCGCCCATCCAGGAGGGCGCTTGTTGCCGTTGAAGGAGTCCATGGTGGCGCCGATTGCCTTTGAGATGAGCGAGCTGCAGAGTGCCGCGCAGCTGGTCTACCGCGTAATGCCGCCGACGCCGCTGTACGCGTGGCCGAAGCTCAAGCGCCGCTTGGGATGCAGCGTCCACGTGAAGCATGAGAATCACACGCCCACCGGGGCCTTCAAGGTGCGCGGCGGCATCGTGTACTTGGACCGGCTGTGCCGCGCGCAGCCCTATATCAGGGGCGTCATTTCGGCGACGCGCGGCAATCACGGTCAGTCCATTGCGTTTGCCGCCGGCCGCGCCGGGGTTCCCGCAACCATTTATGTGCCCACCGGCAATTCTCCGGATCAGAATTCAGCGATCTCGGGGTTCGGCGCGCGCCTGGTCGAGTTCGGCAGGGATTTCGACGAAGCGAAGCACGAAGCCTTCAAGGCGGCTGCCGCAGAGAGCCTGCACTTCATCCCCTCGTTTCATCGCGACCTCATCGCCGGCGTCGCGAGTTATGCGCTGGAGCTTTTCAGCGCGGCTCGCGACTTGGATGCGGTGTATGTGGGCATGGGCATGGGATCGGGACTCTGCGCAGTGATTGCGGTGCGTGATCTTCTGGGCCTGAAGACTGAAATCGTAGGCGTGAGCGCCGCCAAGGCGCCGGCCAATGCGCTGTCGTTTGCTGCCGGCTCCGCCATCCCCTCGCCCACTGCCAATACCTTCGCGGACGGTCTGGCCACGCGCGAACCGAATACGCAAGCGATCGCAGCGATTTGCCACGGCGCTTCGCGCTGGGTGGAGGTGTCCGAAGACGAGATTGCCGAAGCCATGCGAATTTATTTCGACGACACTCATCAAGTGGCGGAAGGCGCGGGCGCGGCGCCGCTCGCCGCGCTGCTCAAGGACCGGCAGCGCATGACCGGCAAAAACGTGGCGGTGGTGTTGAGCGGCGGCAATATCGAACGAGCGCGGTACCTACGGGTGCTTTCCGGCGAAACTCCGGCGGTGGGCTAGCGGCTACTCACGTCTCTGGCCCTGGGGTCGATGATTTACCAGCGTGAAATGCAGTTACTGCAGAGCCGAGTTTCACGCGGCCGTCGGGCAACGGCACCGTGATCGGCGCGACCGCTACTCTGGCGACACCCTGGTCTCGGCTGATTCCTATGTTTTGCGCGGTAATGGGCGACAAATCGACAATGCGGCCATGGACATAAGGGCCGCGATCTTCGATGGTGACTATCGCGCTCTTTCCGGTTTCGAGATTGGTCACCTTGGCGATGGTTCCGAGCGGCAGCGTGCGACTGGCGGCATTATTCTGGTGCGGATCCATGATATTGCCATCGGCCATTTTCTTGCCTGAAAATCTCTTCGCGTAGAAGGACGCCTTGCCGACACGCTCCTTGCCGGTGCGGTCCGGAAGTGGTTTTGTTGCCTGCGGTGCGCCGGTAGGTGCAGATGCGCTTGTCCCGGCAGGGTCCGCCCTGCAGTCTAAGCCGAAGGCCACGAAGCAAAAGAGCGCCGCGGCCAAAGTAACCGCCATGGTTTTGGAATGAGAACTCGCTGTCGTGGTGGGCGCTTCGCACATGTCGCAGTCATCATTACGCCTTCCGGGAAACCCCGGACTAGGCGATCAGCGGCATATCGTGTCGGACAAGCGGTAATCCGATGTACGCCTAATATTGGTGCAACGCGGCTGCTGGCAAGCCCTGCACTTCGCGGACTGCGTTGACCACGGCATCGGGGCGCTCGCTGACGATGAGGTGTCCCGAATGCTCCACG
>DATMKO010000510.1:0-3342 GCA_035571175.1 Steroidobacteraceae bacterium
GCCGGATCACGCAGCGCAGCGACGCGCACCAGCCAGTTGGGCAGCTGACGCGTCGGCACTCTTTTGCCCGCGGCACCCATGCGATTCTTGAGCACAGTGGCAATCTCGAGGATTGACATGAAATCACCCGCCACCGCCAGGAAGCGCTCACCCTTGGCCTTTGGATGGGTCATGGCGCGGAGGTGCAAATCGGCGACATCGCGAACGTCGACGATGCCGAAATAAATTTGCGGATTGCCCGGCACCGCGCCATCCATCAGCCGCTGCAGCAGAAGCACGGAGGTGGAATAGTCGGACCCAAGCACCGGGCCGAACACGACTACCGGATTGACCACTGAAAGCTCGAGCTTGCCGCCCTCCGTTTCGATGAAATTCCATGCTGCGCGTTCGGCGATGGTCTTCGATTTGACGTACGGCGCAACACCCTCACTGTTCGCATCGGTCCAATCCGTCTCATTGAACGGCGCTTGCTGCGGCTTGTGGCCATAACCAATGGCCGCGAATGAAGAGGTCAGCACCACGCGCTTGACGCCGGCGTCGCGTGCGGCGCGTAGCAGCCGCAGCGCGCCGTCGCGTGCCGGAACGATCAGTTCATCCTCGTTCTTAGGCATGTTTGCAGGGAAAGGGGACGCTACGTGCAGGACGTAATCGCAGCCGACGACGGCCTCCGGCCAGCCGGCGTCATTCGCAAGATCGGCGGCGATGAAGGACAGGCGATTGCCGGGCACGGCACCGCCTTCTTTTAACAGGGCACGCACCTCATCTTCACGCCCGAGGCTGCGTACCGTGGTGCGCACCTGATGCCCCGTGGCCAAAAGCTGAAGAATGCAATGGCTGCCGATGAAACCCGACCCACCGGTAACCAAAACTGTCTGCGACATGTGCTATATCTCCGCTGCGCGAAATTCTACACTAGGGCTGCGCCAGCGTTCGACGCCGAGTCGGCGCATCCGTCATGTCAAGTAGGTGAAACCGCATTTTTCGCAGCGCTAGACTTCCGTCACTAACGCGCGAAGAAACGTGCTGAATTGCAGACAGTCGCATCTCGGGAGTCAACATAAGGATCTGACAGCGTACGATACCGCGAGTTGGGTCACGCAGTGCAGGGCCCGGCGCACGCCATATTAACGCGTGCTTGATGTGAGATTTTGATTCAGTTCTCTTAGGAGAGATTAAATGCAGAGCGTCGACGAAGCCTTGCGTCTTTTGAAGCGCCAAGCGGAGCTCGAAACCGCAATGAAGCAGCGCGGCGGTATCCGCATTATCGAGGAACAGGAGCTGCATCTGGTGCGGCGCCGCTTGGCGGATTCTCCCGAAACTGCGCGCGCCATCGTACAGGCGGCGCAGGCATTGCGACGGCCGATTGACGAACTCTCGGCCAGCGAAGTGCAACGTTGGGCGGGCGCCGTGCAGGTTGCATGATGGCAGAGAGCCGGGCGCGGTCGATTCTTGCGCTCGTGACCGGCGCCTCGCGCGGGATTGGATGCGTCATTGCCACGCAGCTGGCGCTGCGCGGCGTCCGCGTCGCACTTCATTATCGCGATAACCGGGTAGCGGCCGAGGGAACTCTGGCGCGTCTCGCGGGCACCGGGCACGCGCTGTTTGCCGCCGACCTTGCGGATCCGGATGCGGCACCGCGGCTCTGGCGGCAGGTCAACGAACAACTCGGCGCCGTCGATGTCCTGGTCAACAACGCCGGCCTTTATATCGAACACTCGCCGTTGAAGACTTCTCATGCGGCATGGCAGAGCGCGTGGCAGCGAACTCTATCGACAAATCTCCTCGCTCCGGCAAATCTGTCGTTGCTCGCAGCGCAAGGCATGGCCACCCGAGCCGACCCCGTGGACCAGGCATTCGGCCGCGGCCGCATCGTCAATATATCCTCGCGTGGCGCCTTTCGCGGCGAACCCGACGCACCGGCCTACGCCGCCAGCAAGGCAGGCCTGAATGCGTTGTCGCAGTCTCTTGCCAAAGCGCTGGCAGCGCGCGCCATCTATGTCTATTGCGTGGCGCCAGGTTGGGTGGAAACTGAGATGGCCACGGCTCATTTGCGCGGCCCCGGCGGCGCGGAGATTCTCGCTCAACACCCCCTCGGCCGCGTCAATCGCACGGATGAGGTGGCGCAAGCAAGCGTTTACTGCGCGCTGGATGCCCCGGCCGCGATGACCGGATCCGTGATCGACGTCAACGGCGCAAGCTATCTTCGGACCTAGTGGCCGACTCTGACCGCGGGATCCAGCATCTGCACCGCTTGCGCAGAGTTCGGATTACCCGTGCGGCTGATATCCGTGCTCGTATAGCAGCGGGCCACGACGGCGCTATCCGCATTTTCCTCGGCAATCCGACTCCCGGTTTGCGGCACGCACGGCTGATTGCGCGAATCCGCCGTGGACTGTGCAGGTTTCACATTGCCACCGGTTGCCGCACACGCGGCAAGAACCAATGCCGATGCCAGCGCGCCCAAGGCACTCAAGTTACTCGCCATGTAGCACCTCCTGATCCTCATTCTACTCGGCGTCCAATCCCCATGCGCAGGGCAATTCATTGCCCCCTCCGCTACATGGACCACAAATCAGCGAAATCGTTGCACTGCACGCCCTGCGCATCTGCAAAAAATCTATTGCTCGCCCCCCAGGGCCATGAGCGAGAGAGCCCCCGAAAGATCCAGGTACGTAAGTACCGGCAACAGCAGCAGCGTAATGACGGCCGAGATACGCGCGAGCCGGGCAACAGCTGGCGACTTGCAGTTTGGCGCGCATTGGTAGGTGGCGACGGTTACGTAAACGCTGAAGATGATGCCGCCAATCACATAGATGCGCATCAGCAATTCATTGCCGGCATCGATATACAGTTCGATGGCGCCGTACAGCAACGAGCCAAGCACGCCATAGAGCCAGAATACCTTCGCCAGCGAGGTCTTCCCCAACAAGGGCTCTTTCAGAAAAGCGGCCAGCGACGGACGGTCACTCATGCGGTGTCGAAATCGTGCCGAAGATACATGACTATATCCTTTATTAATCAATCTATTAGATAATTATATTCAGGGAATATGGAGATGGCCGTTGGGCCGCTAAGCGACTGCGGCCACAGGATCAAGTGCTGGCCTTGAGGTTCCTCGTTGACCTGACGCCGGCACCGGCGCGCCGCGCAATCAGCATCGCCAACTCCATGGCCTGTTCGGCATTCAGGCGCGGGTCGACCAGCGACGTATAGGCACGAGCCAGATCCGCCTCGTTCAATCCGCGCGCTCCGCCTATGCACTCGGTGACATCATCGCCGGTGAGTTCTATGTGGACGCCGCCGAGCATCGAACCCTGTTCCTCATGGATTCGAAACGCCGCT
>DATMKO010000511.1:0-3727 GCA_035571175.1 Steroidobacteraceae bacterium
AGAAGTGCATCATCATGATGTACTCGGCGGGGATGGTGCAGTCCGCCTCGAGCTCGTATAACCAGTAGCCTTGTTCGTGCTGCTGCGCCATGAGCGCGTCGCGTGCCTCGGCAATCGCGCGATCGAGCGGCGAGGAATCCGCTATCCGCTTCAGCGTGTGCGAAACGATCTCGCCACGCACGGCGGCATCCGCGCGTACGCCGGTGTCGCTGCGCACGCCGGTGTCGTTGCGTACGTTCGGCAGTTCGAGTTCGTTCGGGAACCCGGCCGGCTTCGGGGCGCTTTGATTCACGACCCGGAACTCCCGTAGGAGCGCAGCCGGGTGCGCTGTGGCTCGATATCGCCGTGGTTTTCGCTTTTCATGAGTGCGACGCGCGGACGCCGGATGTCGGGAAGTAAAGCCAGCGGCAAGCCGCGAGCCGCCCGTGCGAATAGGCGCTTGAGTACCCAATCATTCGTGACGGCAAGATTGGTCAACAGCAGGGTCATCTTGACAGCGCTGCGCCGTATTTTGACCTGCGCACCCGCCGTGTAGCCTGGGTTATGAGCAATCCTGCGTAAGGTGAGGACGGCAAGGCCGATCGCCCACAGGCAGAAGCGCCGAATGCCTCGTTCCTTGGCCGGGATTAATAATGTGTAATCCAGCGCATTGCGCAGGTGTGCGTGCGCCACGCCGACGAGTTCGGATATACCTGCGCTGAAACCCTTATCCTGCGATTGGCTCGCCAAGGTGTTGAGATCTACACCGTGCCGCGTGAACACTTCCTGAGGCAACCAGCATGCGCCGCGGCTGCGGTCCTCCCAAACATCCTTGAGAATATTCGTCATCTGCAGGCCCTGAGCGAAGGACGCGGCGAGGGCATTGAGCGCAGGACGGCGGCCGGCAATATCGACGGAATAATCGCAAAATAAATCGGTGAGCATTTCACCGACCACTCCCGCCACGTAGTAGCAATAGTCGTCCAGGTCGCTCGCTCGGGCCAGGCCCCGCAGGCTGGCATTGAATTGGAAACGCGGCATGCCATAACACATGAGCTCGACGCAGCGCTGAATGGCGTCTTTCTGAGCCTTGCCCAAGCTTGCCGTGACCTGCAGGACGCGAGCCATGTTGGCGATCAGATCGCGCTCGGTGGCCAGGGTTCGCTCCGAAAGCCGGCTGACCAGATCCTCAGCCAGCGGCCCAGGCTCTCCGCCGCCGCCCAGCAGCGCGCTGAATCGGTTCAAGTAGGCCAGCGTCTCCGGAGCCGAGAGTGCCGGTTCATCCTCAATCGTGTCGGCGATCCGGCACAAGAGATAGGCATTGGTAACCGGGGTACAAAGGGCCGGCGGCAGTTGCGGGATGGTCAGCGCAAAGGTGCGCGAAACATGCGGCAAAATCTGATTTTGGTAGTGCTCGTCGGAGCTCAAAGAAGCCATGCCGGCAGTATCTCAGCGGGTCAGTCCTGGTGCAAATCCGCAACATCGGTGCAGTCCATTGCCACCATAAGGGTGCCGCAGTATAAACTGGCATAACATGGACGCCGCGCCCGACCGTAACTCCTTGCTTGAGACCATTGGCTCGCCGGCGGATCTGCGTCGCCTGCCGGCGTCAAAACTCCTCGACCTGGCCACGGAACTGCGCCAATTCCTGATCCAGAGCGTCTCCACCCGGGGCGGCCATTTTGCCGCCGGACTGGGCACTGTAGAACTTACAATTGCGCTGCATTATGTGTTCAATACCCCCTATGACCGGCTGGTTTGGGATGTGGGTCACCAAGCCTATCCGCACAAGGTACTGACAGGCCGCCGTGCGCAGCTGCACACCATCAAACAGGACTTGGGGTTGGCGCCCTTCCCCAGCCGCAGCGAGAGCGAGTACGACACCTTCGGCGTCGGTCATTCCAGCACATCGATCAGCGCCGCGCTGGGTATGGCCGTAGCGGCGGCGCAACGCGGCGAGAATCGCCGGGTCGTTGCCATCATCGGCGACGGCGCCTTGACTGCGGGCATGGCATTTGAAGCGCTGAATCACGCCGGCTCGCTTCCCGCGGATCTTTTGATCGTGCTGAACGATAACGACATGTCGATTTCCGAGAATGTCGGGGCGCTGTCGAATTATCTGGCGCGCGCATTGTCCGGCCGCATGTACTCGCATCTGCGCGAAAGCGGCAAGAAAGTCCTGCGGCAGATGCCCACCGTTTGGGAACTTGCGCGCCGTTCGGAAGAACACTTGAAGGGCATGGTGCTCCCCGGGACTCTGTTCGAGGAGATGGGTTTCAATTACATCGGACCCATGGACGGCCACGATGTGAAGGCGCTGGTCAATACCCTGCGCAATCTGCGCAAGCTTCGCGGGCCGCAGTTCCTGCATGTCGTGACGCGCAAAGGCAAGGGCTATGCGCCGGCGGAGGCGGATCCCATCAAGTGGCACGGCCCCGGGCCCTTTGATCCGGCGAGCGGCATGATCTTCAAAGAGACCAGCAGCGGGCCTTCCTATTCGCAGATTTTCGGCAAATGGCTGTGCGACATGGCGGAGCGCGATCCCAGCATCGTCGGCATCACCCCGGCGATGCGCGAAGGCTCCGGCTTGGTTGAGTATTCGAAGCGATTTCCGGCGCGCTATTTCGACGTCGCAATCGCGGAACAACACGCGGTGACTTTTGCGGCCGGCTTGGCGGCGGAAGGGTTGAAACCCGTGGTCGCGATCTATTCCACGTTTTTACAGCGCGCGTACGATCAGCTGATCCATGATGTCGCGCTGCAGAATTTGCCTGTGGTATTCGCCGTGGACCGGGCCGGCCTGGTCGGCAGCGACGGTGCTACCCATCAAGGCAGCTACGACCTGTCTTATCTGCGCTGCATTCCCAACATGATCATCATGGCGCCGGCGGACGAGAACGAATGCCGCCAGATGTTGTATACCGGAACAACACTGGCTTCACCCACGGTGGTCCGCTATCCGCGCGGCACCGGGCCGGGAGTGCAAATCGCCGCGGAGATGACGGCGCTCGCCGTGGGACAGGCACAGCTGCGCCGCGAGGGCCGCAGCGGGCTTGCGATACTGGCCTTTGGCGCGCTGGTCGATTCGGCGCAAAAAATTGCCGAACGCTTGGACGCGACCATCGTCAACATGCGCTTCGTGAAGCCGCTCGATGAGCAGCTCATCTTGTCGCTCGCCGAGCGTCACCGGGCCATCATCACCATCGAGGAAAATGCCGTCATCGGCGGCGCCGGCGCGGGCGTCGGCGAAGTACTCGCCGCCGCCGGACTGCAGCTGCCCCTGCTGCACATCGGCATACCGGATCGCTTCATCGAACACGGAACGCGCGATACCTGTCTCGCGAGAGCCGGGCTCGATCTTGCGGGCTTGAGCGCGAGCGTCGAACGGTGGTGGGCGCTTCAGTCGCAGGCGCGCATTCGTTCGGTTAGCGGCGCGTGAGGCCGCGCTGACTACTTGGCGAGCTCTCTCTTCGGATAAAAGGGATAGCGCGCGACGCCATCAGAAGGGGTTTGCGGCCGGTACTTCGTGTGGCAGCCCTCGCAGATCTGTTGCAACTGATCGGCAACCGCGGCCAGCGTCTTTTGGTCCTCGGCTTTGACCGCGGCGCGGATCGCGAGCGCGGTCTTTTCCATGTCGCGAACCCACGATTGCCAATCCGCATGGGCCACCCATTTGCGGTCGTTCTTGCCGGTGCCGGCACTCGCAACCAGCGTGGTTGCGGCGATCAAATTGACCGCGTCCTGATCG
>DATMKO010000512.1:0-2080 GCA_035571175.1 Steroidobacteraceae bacterium
GCGCAAGAGATCACCTTCGACTATCTGCGCATCCGCAAGCAGTTCGGCAAGCCAATCGGCAGCTTCCAAGCGCTGCAGCATCAGGCGGTCAACATCTATATCCGGACCGAGACGACGCGGTCGCTGCTCTATCAGGTCGCAGCCAACAACGACCCCTATCGCATCGATCCGGCGCTCGCCGCGGCGGTGAAGGCCAAGGCGTCGGAAGATGCAATGTTCGTCGTCCAGGCCTGCATCCAGCTTCACGGCGCGATCGGCTTCACCGACGAGCACGACATCGGCCTCTATCTCAAGCGCGCCTTGCTGCTGTCATCGCTGTTCGGCAACGCCGCTGCGCAACGGCGCCGTTATGTCAAGATCGCCGGCCTGACGGTCTAGGTTGCACAGCCGCCGTGAGCAGGATGTTTGCCAGCCGGGCCGCACCCGATATCCTCGCAGCAGCGGAATTCAGCCAAACGTCATCGCGCAGCGGGACATCGATTTGCCCCCGTTGAACCAGGAGCAGCCATGAGCGAAGAACAAACCGTCACCTATGAACTCGAAGGCGAGATCGCCCTCGTCGGGTTGAACCGCCCGGACAAACGCAATTGTTTCAATCCGACCGTGATGAAGCAATTGCGCGACGCCATCGAGCGCGCCGGCGAAGAAGCCAAATGCGGCATCATCTTCGGTCATGGCGACAATTTCTGCGCCGGTCTCGACCTGCGATGGGCCGCGGAGAATTGGAAGAACGGGCGTTCGGAACGGCTGCCGTTCCCCTTCAATCGCAACACCTATTTCGAAGCGATGGCGCGCGGCAATATCCCTTTCATCGCGGCACTCCACGGCGCGACGCTCGGCGGCGGGCTCGAAACGGCGGCCGCCGCGCATATCCGCGTCGCCGACGAAACCACATTCTTCGGCCTGCCCGAAGGAACGCGCGGCATTTTCATCGGCGGTGGCGGCTCGGTTCGTGTGGCGCGGCTTCTGGGCTTTGCCCGCATGCAAGACATGATGCTCACCGGCCGCGTGCTCAAGCCCGATGAGGCCGAGCGCTACGGCATCGTGCAATATATCGTCCCGAAGGGGCAGTCGATGGCGAAGGCAAAGGAGCTCGCCTTGAAGATCTGCAAGAACGCGCCGCTGTCGAATTTCGCCATCACCAACAGCCTGCCGCGGCTCCAGGACATGTCTTACGACGACGGTCTGTTCTTCGAGCGCATGGTGGCGGAATACACCCGCAGCCCGGAATCGATCGCACGATTGAATCAGTTCCTCGACAAGACGGCGCCAAGGGTGCGCATGCCGGACTAAGCGCGGAATAAACGTTCAGGGAGAGTGGACAATGAGCTTGCGCGATAACGCGATTGTGGCCTACGCCGAAACCAAGGTGATGAAAAAGAGCGATCGTGACGTCTGGGTGCTGGCTGGCGAAATTCTTGAATCCCTTCTCGACAAGACCGGGTTCGAGAAAAAGGAAATAGACGCGCTAGTGATGTCCGGCCTCACCGGCACTGGTGGCGCCAGCATGTTCTGGGCGCAGAGCACTTGCGACATGCTCGGCCTCGAAGTGGGCTTCTGCGAGCAGGTGCACACCGGCGGTTGCTCGGCCATCGGCGCCGTCGCGCGCGCTGCGGCGGCGATCGACGCCGGCATGTGCGAGGTCGCGCTGTGCCTCTTCGCCGATACCCATGTGCGCGAGCACAATGGCCGCAATGATCGCAACTATCGTCGCGATTGGACCGAGCCTTATGGCCTGTTGGGACCGCCCGGCGCCTTCGGCCTGCTGCAGCGCAGCTACGATGCGAAATACGGCGTCGACCTGCATGCGCTGGGCAAGCTCGCGGTGACGCAGCGCAATCACGCCATCATGAACGAGAACGCCTGCGATGAGCTGCGCGTGCCGCTCACCATCGAGGATTATCTGAACTCACGCATGATCGCCGATCCAATCCGGCTACTCGACTGCGTGATGCTGGCCGACGGCGCCGCCGGCGTCATCGTCACCAGCCAAAAGCGCGCCAAAGAGAAGGGACTGAACAAATACGTCATCCCGATCGGCTATGCCGAGCGCACCAACTTCCTCGGCGGCGAGAACCTG
>DATMKO010000513.1:0-2732 GCA_035571175.1 Steroidobacteraceae bacterium
CGTCTGACATTTTCGCTTTGTGAATTGCAGAGACTTGCAAAATGATGAGGACCGGATAACAATATGGCCAACCAGGAGCCGGTCTATCCGCTCCCTCAACCGTATCATCGGTACCCTTTTAAGGTAATCAAGACCGCTAAAGCCGCTGTATTGTGCCCGAACGGCCGCGCATCGTCACTTCGCGCGATTGGTCCGGCTCTGTTCTCCCACAAATAACCCGCTCTTAATCTTCATATGAATCTCCAAAAGGAGCTATATCCGCAGTGAGTAACCCAAGTATCGTTCACACCAGCGACGCGACATTCGACAAGGATGTGCTCAAGTCAGAGAAGCCCGTGCTGCTGGATTTCTCGGCAGAATGGTGCGGTCCCTGCAAGATGATCGCGCCAATCCTCGATGAGATTGCCGATACCTACAAAGACAAGATTCGCATCGCCAAGCTCAACATCGACGAAAATCCCCAGACGCCACCCAAATTCAACATTCGCGGCATCCCTACGCTGATCCTGTTCAAGAACGGCACCGTGGAGGCCCAGAAAGTGGGAGCAGTTACCAAATCACAGCTCGCCGCGTTTCTGGACAGCAACCTGTGAGGGGCTACCTGGGAAATCAATCGCGCGGCGGCCAAGGCGGCGGGCAGCAGGGCGGGCAAGGGGGCGGCGGGCAGGGCGGCGGGCGGTCGAATCGTTCCAATCGCGGACCGCGCAACGACAACCGCAACGGCAATACCAACGGCGGCCGGCCGATGCACGAAGACTACGGCGATTTGCCGGAGGGCGGGGATGATTTAGAGATCATTGCGCCGACGGATCTCGCGCGCAGCCGCAGCTCGATGAATCTAACCGAGCTGAAAAAGCGCCCGATCAGCGATTTGGTCAAGCTGGCCGAGACCATGGGCCTCGAGAACATGGGCCGCTCGCGCAAGCAGGACATCATTTTCGGCGTGCTCAAGGCGCATGCGCGCAAGGGCGAAGACATTTATGGCGATGGAGTTCTTGAGATACTGCAGGACGGCTTCGGCTTCTTGCGCTCCTCGGACTCGAGCTATCTGGCGGGACCCGACGACATCTATGTTTCCCCGAGCCAGATCCGCCGCTTCAATCTGCGCACCGGTGATTCGATTTCCGGACTGATTCGTCCGCCGAAGGACGGCGAACGCTACTTCGCGTTGCTCAAGGTCGGCGAAATCAATTTTGATTCGCCCGAGAGCTCGCGCGGCAAGGTTCTGTTCGAGAATCTCACGCCGCTGCACCCCACCGAGCGCCTCAAGCTGGAGCGCGGCAATGGCTCCACCGAGGATTTGACGGCGCGCGCCATTGATTTGGTGGCGCCCATCGGCAAGGGCCAGCGCGGCCTGATCGTCTCGCCGCCGAAGGCCGGCAAGACCATGCTGCTGCAGAACATCGCCACCTCGATCACCGCCAATCATCCAGAGTGCTATCTGATCGTGCTGCTCATCGACGAGCGGCCCGAGGAAGTCACCGAGATGGCGCGCACGGTAAAGGGCGAAGTGGTGTCGTCGACATTTGACGAACCCGCCAGCCGCCACGTGCAAGTGGCTGAAATGGTGATCGAAAAGGCCAAGCGCCTGGTCGAGCACAAGAAGGATGTGGTCATTCTTCTCGATTCCATCACGCGCCTGGCCCGTGCCTACAACACCGTGGTGCCGAGCTCCGGCAAGGTGCTCACCGGCGGCGTTGATGCCAATGCGTTGCAACGTCCGAAGCGATTCTTCGGTGCGGCACGCAACATCGAAGAGGGTGGCAGCTTGACCATTCTCGCCACTGCGCTGGTCGATACGGGCTCGAAGATGGACGATGTCATTTTCGAGGAATTCAAAGGCACCGGTAATTCGGAAATCCACCTGGATCGCCGTATCTCCGAAAAACGCACCTTTCCGTCGATCAATATCAACCGCTCGGGGACACGCAAAGAAGAGCTCATCACCGAGCCCTCGGAGCTTTCCAAGATGTGGATTCTGCGCAAGCTCCTGCATCCGATGGATGAATTGGCGGCGATCGAGTTCCTGCTCGACAAGATGAAAGATACCAAGACCAACGTGGATTTCTTCGACGCTATGAAGCGTTAGTGCCGATTAGCCCGGGAGTCAGTAATGGAGTGGTGGGCGTGGATTGCGGTCGGCGCCATACTGTTGGTTTCTGAACTGGCTTTCGTCGATGCCCAGTTCTATCTGGTGTTTGTCGGCGCGTCCGCGCTGGTCGTGGGATTTTTGGATTTATCCGGATTGTTGCCGGCCGTTTGGATGCAGTGGCTGTTGTTCGCAGTCCTGGCCGTAGTTTGCATGGTTGCATTTCGCCGGCGGATCTACGAGCGCATGCGCCGCAAATTACCCACGATGAAGCATGGGCCGGCCGGCGAAACCGTTGTGCTGCCCGCCGAGCTCAAGCCGGGTGAATCCTGCCGGTTGGAATACTGCGGCAGTTCGTGGGATGCGGTCAACGGCGGGAAAAGCCCCATCGCTGCCGGGCAGCGCGCGCGTATCGGTCGAGTCGATGGCTTGACGCTCGTAGTGCATGGAGAAAATTCGTGACCATAACCCTAGGCTACGCATTCATCTTCATCGCCATACTGGCAGTCGTTGTGATTGCCAAGACGGCGACGGTGGTGCCGCAGCAAAGCGCTTATGTGATCGAGCACCTGGGCAAGTACAGCCGCACGTTATCCGCCGGGTTTCATATTCTCGTGCCTTTCATGGAGCGAATTGCCTACCG
>DATMKO010000514.1:0-2703 GCA_035571175.1 Steroidobacteraceae bacterium
CGCCGGATAGTATGCCGGACGCGGTACATAGTAAGCCGGTGGTACGGGATATGGAGCGGGTGCGTAACCGCCCGCGTATCCCGGCGCGGGATATGGCGCCGCGGCTGGCGCAGCGGGCGCGGCCACGCTTGATACCACCGCGGACGCAATCACGAGCGGCAACGTTGCGAGTCCCACAGCCGCGCCGATGATGCCGCGGCCCAAACCCCAGCCCCAAGGATGCCCGTATCCGTAACCATGACCCCCGGCCATCGCGGGTGCAAACGGAAGAAACGCTATCGCCGCCACGGCGGCGCTGCTCACGATGACCTGTTTGAATTTCGTCACTGCTCGCTCCTTATCCGCTGCCCTCGACCAGATTTTTACAATAACCCTCCTATTAATGAAACGCAACGGTACCGTTTCATAATTGCCTACCTGCGCACCCCGCCGAGCTTATTGTAGACTGAATATTGTCAACAATCTGCAATTCTGATATTGTTCAGCCTGCCCCTGACCGGATACGCCGATGCCACTTGCCTCCACCCCCACAACGCTGCAACTGGTGCAAACGAACTCGCTGCCCGCGCTGGTGCATGCCGAGATTGAGCAGCTCATCCTGCGCGGAGAACTTGCCAGCGGCCAACACGTCAATGAGAGCGAACTGGCGTTGCGATTCGGAACCAGTCGCGGCCCCATTCGGGAGGCTCTGCGTGCCCTGGAAGAATCCGGCCTGGTGCGCTCGGAAAAACATCGCGGCGTTTTTGTGCGTGAAATTTCCGTCGCTGAAGCCGACGAGATTTACGACATCCGCGAGGCGCTCGATCAGCTGATTGGCCAGCGGGTCGCCGAACGCGCCACGCCGGAGCAGATTCGCGATCTGAAGGCCGCCATCGCGGAGATGGACGAGGCGACCTCTCTTAAGGACATCAAGCGCTACCATGCGCTGAATTTGAAATTTCACGACATGATAGTCGACTTCGCGGGCAACGCCCGTCTGACCGAAACCTACCGGCTGCTGACAAAAGAGCTGCTGCTATTCCGCCTGCGCGGACTGCAAGACGGCGGCGGTTTTGCAGTTTCCAACACCGAGCACAAGGCGGTGGTGAAGGCCATCGCAGCGCGTGATTCGGTCCTCGCGGGGGAGTTGCTGCGCCAGCACGCGGCGGAAAGCCGCGCCCGAATGCACAAGGCGGCGACTCGCCGCGACGAATAGCCCTCGATCAACCATCCTCGCGCAACATCACCAGGAGCACTACTTGCCAACCGAGCTCACTGTGAACGGCCGAACCTACCGCTGGATGGATCGCCCGCTGGTCGTCGTCTGCGTCGACGGCTGTCAGTCCGAGTACATAACAGCCGCGGTAGCCGCAGGTGCCGCGCCCTATTTGGGGCGATTGCTCGAGGGCGCCGGGACCATTTTCATGGCCGACTGCGTCATGCCGAGCTTCACCAACCCCAACAATTTGTCGATTGTCACGGGCGTGCCGCCATCGGTGCACGGCATATGCGGCAACTACTTCTTCGACCCCGAGCGCGGCGAGGAAGTGATGATGAATGACCCGCGGCATCTGCGTGCCGGAACGATTCTCGCCGCATTTTCGGCGGCCGGTGCGAAGGTGGCGGTGATCACCGCCAAGGACAAGCTGCGAAAACTTCTAGGCCACCAGATGAAAGGCATCTGCTTCTCCTCAGAATGCGCCGATAAAGTCACTTTGGCCGAAAATGGCATGGTCAACGTGCTCGAGCGAGTCGGCATGCCGCTGCCATCCGTATACAGCGCGGCGCTCTCGGAATTCGTTTTCGTGGCCGGCGTCAAGCTGATGGAGCGCGAGCGGCCCGACTTGATGTACTTGTCCACGACCGACTACATCCAGCACAAGGCTGCCCCAGGTACCGAGCAGGCGAATGACTTCTACGCGATGATGGACCGCAATCTCGCGCGGCTTGATGCGCTTGGAGCGACGATCGTGCTCACCGCCGATCACGGCATGAACGCCAAACACGGCGACGATGGGCGGCCCAACGTGATTTATCTTCAGGACACTCTCGATGAATGGCTGGGCAAGGACCAAACGCGGGTCATTCTGCCGATCACCGACCCGTATGTGGTACACCATGGCGCACTCGGCTCTTTCGCGCTGGTGTACCTCCCCGCCCCGGATGTCGAGGGTGCGTTGGCGCGGCGCATAGCAGCTGTTCCCGGCATCGAAACGGTACTGACGCGCGCACAAGCCGCGGCACAGTTCGAACTGCCGTCGGACCGCATCGGCGATCTCGTGGTCGTATCGCAACGGGATACGGTCATCGGCACCAGCCGCAGTCGCCACGACTTGTCCGGACTCGACGTGCCGCTGCGCTCGCACGGAGGAACGTCGGAACAGAAAGTGCCGCTGCTCGTCAATCGTAGCGTGAGGAAACAGCCGGGAATTCGCCATTGGCGCAATTTCGATGCATTCGATCTCGGGCTCAACCTCGCCGTCCCGATCTCCTAGGAACACTCGATGTCAGCAGGCGCCACCCCGTCCCAACCGCGTGAGCCGATTCGTGAATCATTGCGCATCGCGGGCGGGAAAGTGTTTCGCGATCGCATCATCGAAGTTCGCCACCCATACAGCGGTGCGCTGGTGGGCACCGTTCCCAAGGCCACCCTCGATGATGTCAAACGGGCGCTGCATATTGCGCGCGATTTCCGCTCGCCGCTGACGCGCTACGAGCGCTACA
>DATMKO010000515.1:0-3528 GCA_035571175.1 Steroidobacteraceae bacterium
AAGCTCGGGTTTGGTGTTGCCGCCGTGACCGGCCGGCCGGCAGAAGCGGAGTTTCTACGGCAATTGGGTGCGGCAGAGGTCCTGGAGCGCGCGCAATTCGCCGCTCCCGGCAAGCCGCTGGCCAAGGAACGCTGGGCAGGCGCAATCGACGTGGTTGGCAGCCATACCCTGGCGAATGTATGCGCTTCATTGCGCTATGGCGGCGTTGTCGCAGCCTGCGGTCTGGCCGGCGGGATGGACTTTCCCGCCACGGTAGCTCCCTTCATCTTAAGGGGCATTACGCTTTCGGGCGTGGACAGCGTGATGCGCCCGCGTAACGATCGGCTGGAAGCCTGGCGGCGGCTGACTCAGGATCTCGACATCAAAAAGCTGGACCTTCTCACCGAGGAAATTGCACTCTCCCAGGCCCCCGAGCGCGCCGCCTTGTTGCTGCAAGGGCAGATTCGCGGTCGCATCGTCGTGAATACCAACGCTTAAGCAACCGGGCGCACTGTCCACTGGAAGTCCGCGGACACTGTCCGCGGACACAATGCGCAATTCGCGCAAAAATAAAACATGTGAAAACAATGAGTTGCATCGCCGCTGAGGCTGGCATGGCACTTGCTAATTCTTGCGCATGTGGCGTGGTTCTTCGGTGGTGATCGCATTGGCATTGGCGGCGCGGTTTGCGGCGGCCAACGATTTGCGGCAGTACTACGAACTCGCACTGACTCGCGACACGACGCTGGAGGCGGCTCATTTCCAGCGCGATGCACTGATCGAAGCCCGCCCGCAGGCGATTGCACAGTGGCTGCCGCAGGTTGCCGCCAATGCCCAAGCCGCGCGAATACGCGCCGGCTTCGACAACGGACCGGCGCTGGGCAGCCAGGCCGCGGACTGCGCCATCAGCTCCTCGGCCGGCACGCAATATTGCTACGGCACGGCGCACACCCTCGGACTCAACATGACGCAGACGCTGTGGAGCTTCCAGTCCTTCAGTCAATTGAAGGAAGCGAATTTCCAGGTGGCGGCGGCCGAGGCCAGTTTTCAGGGCGCGCAAGAAAGTCTGGTGCTGCGAGTGGCAGTGGCGTACTTCGGAATTCTGTCGGCCGCCGATCAACTTGCCACCAATCGCAGCGAACGCCAAGCCTTCGCCGCGCTTTTGAATCAGGCCAAGGTCCGCGAGCAGACGGGTGTCGGTCCGCGCAGCGACGTGGAACAAGCGCAGGCATTCTACGATGCGACCGAACAAAGCGTCATCGATGCCGAAAATGCGCTGGATGATGCAAATCTCGTGATGAGCGAGATTGTCGGCCAGCGGGTGTCGACGGTGGCGCCGCTGCGCGAGGATATTCCGTTGCTGGCTCCCGAGCCTGCGTCCGCCGACGACTGGGTGGTGTCGGCGCGGCAGGACAATTTCGACGTGCGCACCGCGCAATTGAAAATGGAAGCGGCGTCTCGCGACATTTCGGTGCAGCGCGGCAAGGCCCTACCTACGATTTTCCTCACCGGTTCCAGCTCGAAGATCACGGAAAACCAGGTGCTCGGCGGCAATCAGATCCTGGACTCCGTGGGAGTGTCCTTCAGCTGGCCGCTGTTCCAGGGCGGGGCGGTGGCCTCGGCGGTGCGTCAATCGCGCGCGCTGTATCGCGAGGCGCAGGTTGCCTACGATGCCGCGCAAAGAGACACCGAGCGCAACACCCGGGCCGCGTTTCGCGGCATCGTCAGCGGCATTCAGCGCATCGCTGCGACGCGCCGCGCCGTGGAATCGGGCGCGCGCGCCGTCGAGGCGATGCGGCGCAACGTCGAGTTCGGCACGGGAACCGAGTTCGAGCTGCTCGATGCGCAGAACAACTATTACACCGAGCGGCGCGCCTACAGCCAGACGCGCTATGACTATCTAACCAACGTGTTGACGCTCAAACAACAAGCCGGCCGCTTGACCGAGCGGGATCTGCTCGCCATCGACGATCTGCTCATTGAGAGCGCTAAATGAGCATGCGCCTGCTACCCAAGGAACCCATCATGCTTCGCGACACATCCGCTCAGGATCGCGTGATCGAACCGCAGAGCCCTTTTAAGCGTCACCGCAAGATCGTCATCGCCGTGCTGGCGCTAGCCCTGGCCCTCATCGTCCTCGCCGTCTACCTGATGCGATACTCAGGCGCGGGAGTCTCGATTGACCGCGCCCGGGTGGCCATTGCGAGCGTGGAGCGCGGCAACTTTGTGCGCGATATCGCAGCGGACGGGCAGGTGGTGGCCGCGGTCAGCCCGACGCTGTATGCCAATGCGCTGGGCACCGTCACGCTCAAGGCGCATGCAGGCGATAGCGTGGTCAAGGGACAGGTGCTGGCCGTCGTGGACAGTCCCGACCTCACGGCAAAATTGGCGCAGGAAGACGCGACACTGGCGGGCCTGCGGCTCGACTGGCAACGCGCGACACTCGAAGCCGATCACAAACTCGCGCAGCTGCGCGATGCCTACGACCAGGCGCAAGTGGATCTGAAGACCGCGCAGCGTGAGCGCGATCGCAGCCGCAAGGCCTACGAGCTCGGCTCCTACTCGGAATTGCAGGCGCTCAAGGCGGAGGACTCGCTGGAGAAAGCACAGTTCGCCTTCGAGCAGGCGAAAAGCAATTACGAGTCGCAGCCCAAGCAGAATCACTTCGATATCGACAGCAAGAAGGCATTGCTCGATCGGCAGCAATTTCTGGTGGCGGACCTGAAGCGCCAGGTCGATGGCTTGAACGTAAAGTCCCCGGTGGACGGCCAGGTTGGCCAAGTGCAGGTGGCCGATCGCGCCAGCGTCGCGAAGGATGCGCCATTGCTCACCGTGGTCGATCTGTCGGCGCTCGAAGTGGAGATCAAAGTAACTGAAAGCCTGGCTCGCGATCTGCGGCCTGGAATGACCGCGGATCTCGACGGCGGCGGACACCATTGGCAGGGCAGTGTGAGCGGGGTGTCGCCCGAGGTGGTGGCCGGACAAGTCACCGCTCGCTTACGCTTCGGCGATGAAAAGCCCGCCGGCCTGCGCCAGAGCCAGCGATTGTCGGTGCGTATTTTCATCGACCGGCGCGACAACGTATTGATGGTTGATCGCGGCTCCTTCGTCGACCAGGAAGGCGGAGGGTTCGCCTATGTCGTGCACGGCAACATCGCCGAACGCCGCCCGGTGCAGCTCGGCGCCGCCAGCATCGCCAAGGTCGAAGTGCTCGATGGCTTGGCGGTCGGCGATCAAATCGTCATCTCCGGTACCGACGCATTCAACGGCGCGCAACGCATCATCTTGAGCCACTGAAAATCCAATTCACCAGCCCAGTGAGGCCACATCATGCTGAAAATGACTCACCTTTCCAAAGCCTACCGCACCGAGGTTGTCGAAACCTTCGCGCTGCGCG
The DNA here is from genome assembly GCA_035571175.1 of Steroidobacteraceae bacterium. Lineage (GTDB taxonomy): Bacteria > Pseudomonadota > Gammaproteobacteria > Steroidobacterales > Steroidobacteraceae > Bog-1198. The sequence continues at coordinate 3,377 of DATMKO010000515.1, forward strand.
ATTTCTCGATTCATGTGCGCGAAGGCGAGTTCGTCGCGGTTACCGGACCCTCGGGCTCGGGAAAGACCACCTTTCTGTCGATTGCGGGACTGCTCGAGGAATTCAGCGGCGGCGAGTACCAGCTGGATGGCGCCAATGTGCGCGGCTTGAAC
>DATMKO010000516.1:0-3740 GCA_035571175.1 Steroidobacteraceae bacterium
TGGACTGGGCCGGGTCATTGCGGTAGCCGGCGGCTATTTGGCCGTCGCCACCATTGAAGGCCAGTTTGTGCAACCGCTGCTCGTGGGACGACGCTTGCAATTGAACCCAGTGCTGGTGTTTCTGGCATTGTGGTTCGGCGGATTCTTTTGGGGGATCGCGGGAATCATCTTGGCAACGCCCACTCTGGTTGCGCTCAAAGTGGTCGCAACCTATTCCAGCGGCGGTGAACAGCTGTTGGCATTCTTGAGCCCCCACGCAAATGAAGAAGAAAATGACACCAGGCAGGAGCCTGTGGTTGAAGAGCCGCTAGTACCAGGCGTGTCCGGCGACTTGCAGGAGTGCCCCCCGCTGCCACCCAGCGCCTGATGGCTGTGGCTCGGCGACAGAAGTCTCCTTGCCGACGGCGCCTTATCATAGAATGCTGGGCGTGAGCACCGGCGTCTCCGAACCCAGTGGATACATGAGCGGCTTCGGCAACGAATTCGCTAGCGAAGCGCTGGCCGGAGCGCTGCCGCAGGGACGCAATTCACCGCAACGTTGTCCATTTGGACTTTACGCTGAACAACTGTCCGGCACCGCATTCACTGCCCCGCGTGCCGCCAATCGCCGTTCCTGGCTGTACCGCATTCGCCCCGCGGTGACTCATCAACCGTTCGCGCGCTTTAAGCACCGGCTGATTGACGACGCCGCGCACGCTGACCCGGTTGCGCCGAATCAGCTGCGCTGGGATCCCTTGCCGCTGCCGACGACCGCCACCGACTTCATCGACGGTCTGGTGCCGATGGCGGGAAATGGAGCGCCGGACGCGCAGACTGGCTGCGGCATCTATGTGTATGCCGCCAACCGCTCCATGCAGCGGCGATTCTTCTATGACGCCGACGGCGAAATGCTGATCGTGCCGCAGCTGGGCGGACTTATCCTCGACACCGAATTGGGGCGCATACATCTTGAGCCTCAGGAAATTGCGGTGATTCCGCGCGGCCTGCGCTTTCGCGTCGGACTTGAGGACGGCGCGGCGCGCGGCTATATCTGCGAGAATTTCGGTGCGCCATTCAAGTTGCCGGATCTTGGACCGATTGGCTCCAATGGGCTCGCCAACCCGCGCGATTTCCTCACGCCGCGGGCGCGCTACGAGGATATCGAGGAGCCCAGCGAGCTGATCGGTAAATTCCTCGGCAGCCTGTGGATTGCAAGGATGGAACACTCGCCATTGGATGTCGTGGCATGGCATGGAAACTACGTGCCTTACAAATACGATCTGCGCCGCTTCAACACCATGGGCTCAACTTCGTACGATCATCCCGATCCGTCGATATTTCTGGTGCTGCACTCGCCCAGCGACACGGCGGGCACCAGCAACATCGACTTCGTGATTTTTCCACCGCGCTGGCTGACGATGCAGAACACGTTTCGGCCGCCGTGGTTTCATCGCAATGTGGCCAATGAATTCATGGGCCTCTTATGCGGGGTCTACGACGCGAAAAGCTCAGGTTTCGTGCCCGGTGGCTCCTCCTTGCACAATTGCATGAGCGGACACGGTCCCGATGCCGCGACCTTCGCGAAGGCCGCGGCGGCGGATACCTCAGTCCCGGTACATATCGGGGATACCATGGCCTTCATGTTCGAGACTCGCCGCGTGATCAAGCCGACACGCTCCGCGTTGCAGGGATTGCCGCCGCTGCAGGGCGACTATATGAGCCATTGGTTGGGGCTCGAGAAACACTTCGACCCGACGCGTCCGTGACAGACTCAGATCGATTGGACGCAACACACGATCCTGCGGTTCGCAGCTGGCTTGACGCGGCGAATCTCGCAGGCTGCGCATTTCCCATCCAGAATCTTCCCTTCGGTGTGTTCCGGCGCGCCGAATCCTCGGAGTCATTTCGCGGTGGCGTGGCCATTGGGAATCAAATCGTCGATCTGGCCGCGCTCGCAAAATCGCCGCTGCTCGAATCGGACGCCGCGGATGCCATCCGCGCCGGCGCGCTGGCGTGCTTGAATGCCTTGATGCAGCTCGGACCTAGGGCCTCAAGTGCACTGCGCCGCGTGCTGTTCAAAGCGCTGGCACAAGGTTCGGCGCATGAAGCCGCCATCAGGCATTGCTTGGTGCCGCAAGCCGAGGCGGAATATTCACTGCCCGCGCAAATCGGCGATTACACCGACTTCTACACCTCCATTTATCATGCGACCGCGATCGGCCGCCTGTTCAGGCCGGACAATCCGCTGTTGCCGAACTATAAATGGATTCCCATCGGCTATCACGGCCGCAGTTCATCGATCGGCGTGTCGGGGCAACGGTTCCCGCGGCCGCAGGGACAGCGGCTGGCAGCCGGCGCTGCCGTTCCCAGCGTCGGTCCGAGCGGGCGCCTGGACTACGAGCTCGAATTGGGAATCTTCATCGGCGCAGGCAATTCGCTCGGCTCCGCCATTCCGTTGGCAAATGCCGAGGATCACATTTTTGGCATAGTTATGCTCAATGATTGGTCGGCACGAGATATACAGTCTTGGGAGTACCAGCCTTTAGGGCCGTTTCTGTCCAAGAGTTTTGCCACCACCATCTCACCCTGGGTGATAACCCTGCAAGCGCTCGCACCGTTTCGCGTTCCCTTCGTTCGCCCGGCTGGAGATCCTGAGCCCTTGCCGTACTTGGATTCTCGGCGCAACCGCGAGGCCGGAGCGATCGATATAAGGCTCGAGGCCTTCGTTCAATCCGCGAAGATGCGAGATCGCGGCGAGCCGCCGCAACGCTTATCCGCGACCAGTTTCCGCCATTCATATTGGACCATCTCGCAACTGGTTGCGCATCACACGGTCAATGGCTGCAACCTGCGGCCCGGGGATTTGTTTGGGACCGGCACCCAATCCGGGCCGACACCCGGGGAGGCAGGCTCGCTGGTTGAACTCAGCAAGGGAGGCTCGTCGCCGCTCTCCATCGGCAAGGACGAGCAACGCACGTTTCTCGAGGACGGCGACAGCGTGATTTTCCGGGCATGGTGCGAGCGCCCAGGTGCAATCACGATCGGATTCGGCGAGGTGTCGGGCCGGGTCTCGCCCTCGCCTCTGACAAAAAAATAGGAGGTTTTCCTACACTCGAGATTTTGCCGCACGGCGACAATCTGTCCTTGGATCCGCACGGATGGGCGCATGGATAGGCTCTTCGCACTTATGCTGTTTTTCGGCTTCTGCGTGCTGCTGCCGCTGGGGCTGTTGCGCGTCTTTTACGACCTGTCGCAGCGAGTCGGCCCGCACGGACCCGCCTCGCGCAACCAGGGGTCGTTGATTCAAGACCAAGGTGCCCAACAATCTGGGGGCTAGATTTCAATTTGTCGGGCGATCTCGATCACATTTTCGGGCGCCAGATTGAAGCGATCGACGATTTTGACCGAATTTCTATAAAGAAACGCGAACAGCGCCAGCCGCCAGCCCTTCAAGGAAGGGTTTTCTTTTTTTTGCACCACCAGATCGCGCGTGCCGACAAACTTCGCTTTGCCGAATTCAACTGAATCGGCAAGAGCGCGAGTTCGCAGCAACGCCTGGCGCAAATCCGGAATCTCGATGAAGCCAAAGCGCGCGATCACATGCCACAAACCTTCGCCCACATTTTCGACCACGCTGCATGTGGGTCCCTCAATGCGCGGGGTGCTTTCGAATATCACGCTGAGAGCGATGGCATTGCGCGGCAGAACGCCGACGAAGCGCGCATGGTCCGTGATGAGCCGTGGTACTTTGAGCGCGCTTC
>DATMKO010000517.1:0-4390 GCA_035571175.1 Steroidobacteraceae bacterium
TAGGGGAGTGGCTCACCGAACAGCATCGAATTCCGGACGAATCGGCGGCGGAAGATCGCGTGCATCCGGACTCCGCCGAGGAATCTTGACCTAGTGCAGCCCGAGTTCTGGCACGATCGCTGGCGCACGGGTCAAGTCGGCTTTCATCAATCCGCGGTGGATCGGCATCTTGCCGAGTACTGGCCGAGGTTTGAGTTGCCTGCCGCAAGCCGCGTATTTGTCCCCCTCTGCGGCAAGAGCCTCGATCTTTTGTGGCTGCGGGATCGCGGCCACACCGTCATGGGCGTGGAACTCTCGGCAGTAGCCCTTGAATCGTTCTGCATGGAAAACGGCATTCCTGCCCGGCGCCGCTTGGCTGGCGACTTCGATGTGTACGAAGCAGAAGGACTGAAGCTGTTGCGCGGCGATTTTTTCGCGCTGACGCCAGAGATGCTGCGACCGGTTGCCGCCATCTACGATCGCGCGGCGCTGATTTCCTGGACGCCGGAATTGCGCGAAACCTACATCGCGCACCTGACTGCGCTGACGAGTCCCGGCACCAAGACGCTGTTGATCACCGTGGAGTACCAGCAAGATCACATGCGCGGACCGCCGTTTTCGGTAAGCGACGATGATGTCGGCCGGCTGTATGCCCGACACCATGAAATCAAGCAGCTCGGCAGGCACGACATCTTAGCGAACGAAGCGCGGCTGCGGGCACGCGGGCTCAGCGAACTGCACGCGGTTTGCTACCAGCTCACGCGATTGTAATAGACTGCCCTGCCTGAACAACAGCGCAGAATAGTAGGGACATTCATGACTGACTCACGTAACTCGGGCCGTTATTTGGCGCCGGCCCTGGCGGTCTGCGCCGTGGCGGCAGGGGCCAACGCCGCCGAGCTCACCATCGATCGACTATTTGACGCGCCGGCTCTCGCCGGCCCCACCATCGTGGGGCTGAAGGTTTCTCCCGACGGCTCGCGGGTGACTTTTTTGAAGGGCAAAGCCGACGACAAGGATCGACTCGACCTATGGGAATACAACATACAGGATCGCGCAGCGCGAATATTGGTTGATTCCAAGACGCTGGCACCCGATAAGGTAAAGCTTTCCGACGAGGAACTCGCTCGCCGCGAGCGTCAGAGGACCGCAGCCCTATCCGGCATCGTGGAATACGCATTCGCCCCGGCCGGCGACGCGCTGCTGTTTCCTCTCGGCGGCGAGCTCTACTACTATCGGCTCGCGCAGGCGAAGAAGCAGCCGGCGGCGGAACGCATTGAAACTCACGGTTCTGTGACGGATGCTTCCATTTCGCCGCTCGGTGCATACATCGCCTACATTCGCGATCAGAACCTTTACACCTACGGCATCGCGAACAAACAAACGACGGCGCTCTCCAGCGATGGCGGCGGTCCCATCAAGAACGGCATGGCCGAGTTCGTCGCGCAGGAAGAAATGGACCGCAGCACGGGCTACTGGTGGGCGCCGGACGATAAGCATATTGCGTTTGCGCGCGTCGACGAAACCCCCGTAACGCTTACTCAGCGATTTGAGATCGCGGCGGATAATGTCGCGACCTTCGCGCAGCGCTACCCGGCCGCCGGCGGCGCCAATGTGCTGGTAAAACTAGCTGTCATCGATGTGGCGAGCGGTGCGCTCACATGGATTGACTTGGGTGCCGAGCAGGACATCTACCTTGCGCGAGTGGACTGGCTTCCGGACGGCAAAACACTGGCGATTCAGCGCCAAAGCCGCAATCAGCGCACCTTGGATTTACTGTTTGCCGATATCGACACCGGGCATACCCGGCTGATATTGACCGAGACCAGCAAGACGTGGGTGAATCTCAATCACGAGCTGTCATTCTTGAAGAATTCCCGAGAATTCGTCTGGGCCAGCAGCCGCGATGGCCACGAGCACTTGTATCTGTACGACTACGATGGCCATGTAATCCGGCGGCTCACCGCCGGCGACTGGGATGTGGATGGTTTTCGCACTCGCGCCATCAAGGGCATCGATGAAAAAAATCGCCTGATCTATTTCACGGCTACCGAGAAGAGTCCCATCGAGCGCCAGCTGTACAGCACGTCCCTGGACACGCAGGAACCGCAAAATATTCATCGCATCTCCGCGGAAAACGGCGTGCATAGCATTGCCATGGCGCGCGATACGCGCTTCTATGTCGACACCTTCACCAGCAGCACGCAACCGCCGCAAGTCAATTTGCGCTCCGCCGACGGCGCCCTGATGGCGCAGCTCCTGGAAAATCGCCTGGACTCGCAGCATCCGGATGCGCCGTATCTTGCCGACAATTCCATTGCCGAGGTGGGCACGCTCACCGCTGCCGACGGCCAGACTCTGTACTACCGGATGTTCAAGCCGCCGCACTTCGATCCGGGCAAACGCTACCCGGCCATCGTGGATGTGTATGGCGGTCCAGGCGTGCAAATGGTTGTCGACACTTGGAGCGGTGGTTCTTTCACGCAAATCCTCACCCGCGCAGGCTACGTGGTATTCCAGCTCGACAACCGCGGCAGCGCCTTTCGCGGCACCGCATTTCAAGCGCCGATTCACGATAAGTTGGGGGATGTCGAAGTTGCCGATCAGGTGCAGGGCGCGCGCTGGCTGGGTTCCAAAGAGTTCGTCGATCCCAAGCGCATCGGAGTCTGGGGTTGGAGCTACGGCGGCTACATGACGCTGATGTTGATGTTCAAGGCCCCCGACATATTCCGTGCCGGGGTCGCCGGCGCGCCCGTCACCGATTGGCGGCTTTACGATACTCATTACACCGAGCGCTACCTGGATCGCCCTCAGGACAACGCCGCCGGCTACGCAGCCAGCTCGCCGCTACCCTACGCCAAGGATCTTCGGGGCAGACTCTTGGTGATGCACGGCATGGCCGATGACAATGTGCTGTTCCTGAACAGCACCAAATTATTTCGGACTCTGCAGGACCTCGGCAAGCCCTTCGACGTGATGGTATACCCCGGCGCCAAGCACGGACTCACACGGCAGCATGACGGCCGGCATGCGTACAAAATGGTCAAGCGGTTTTTCGATGAGAATCTGCAGCCCTAACCGCCCGGCAGCGGCGAATTCAATCGGCAATCTCGCTGATTCCGCTCGCCCCGAGCGTCCACGCTTCCTCGAGCGCGAGATCTCGCGCATACACGGGGACGGAAACTGCCGCGCACAGCGCGGAAATCTCGCCGCGTGAGGCCGCGCCGCGCAGCACCAGGAACTCCGCACCTTCTGCAACAGCTTCCTGGGCCTCACGGCGGCTCGTGCAAAAGACCCCGCGCAGCCGGCCATCAGGAGTTAGAGCCGACGCATCGGCGACCGTGTAATGGGACGTTGAGGCCTGTATAAGCCGCTCCGGCAATCGCAGCGCGGCGACAATGGGCGCGTCCGCGGGCAGCAGCTGGGTCGACTCCAGCTCGGCTTGAGTGCACCAACGCAGCGCTTGAGCGTCGAGCGCTTGCGGCTCGCCCAGGTAATGGCGCACCACCCAGACATCCAGCAATACCTCGCCGAACGGGTAGGTATGGCGCAATCGCAGCAACGGCCGCGGCGTTCTTATCTCAATGCCGATTTCCTCGCGCAGCTCGCGCGTCAGTCCCGCGCGGCGATCTTCGCCGGGACGCAATTTGCCGCCTGGGAATTCCCATCCTCCGGCCAGGTGTTTGCCGGGTGGACGCTGTGCGATCAGCACCCGATCTTCAGCGTCGATCACCGCGCCGGCGACCACATGAATGGCCGAACCTGAGCGGTCGGAACTCAACCGCTCGCTTGCTGCAATGTACCGTGGCAGTGCTTGTACTTGCGGCCGGATCCGCAAGGACAGGGCTCATTGCGGCCTACTTTGGGCACGGCGCGCACGAACGGGGTGGCTGGGGGCGCAGCAGCGCGCGGTTCCAATTCCATGACGTTTCCCGACCCCCCAGGGGGCGGCGCACCCTGCCCGTCCGCTCCCGGCACAGCCTGAATCGGCGAGATGGCTTCGGCATGCTGCGCCTGCAGCGCACGCGCCAGGCGCTGATGCCGCTCGAGTTCCTCGCGCTCGATCTCAGCCTGGCTGCGCACTTGAATCTTCGAGACCGTCGTCACCGTATCGAATTTGATGCGATCCAGCATTCCGGAGAACAATTCAAACGCTTCGCGCTTGTATTCCTGCTTCGGGTTCTTCTGCGCATAGCTGCGCAGGTAAATCCCCTGGCGCATGTAGTCCATCGCGGCGAGATGCTCGCGCCACAGTTGATCGAGAGTGCGCAGCGTCACCTCTTTTTCGATATAGCGCATCACCTGCGCTCCGACGTTGATTTCCTTTTGGTGGTAGGCCTGTTCCAGAGCGGCCACGATTTTGTTGCGCAAAAGAGAGCCATCTCCCGCTTCCTCCGCCTTCACCCAATCG
>DATMKO010000518.1:0-3519 GCA_035571175.1 Steroidobacteraceae bacterium
ACGAATTCGGCCGTACCCAGCGCGGCAACAACAACGCCTATTGTCAGGACAACGAAATTTCTTGGGTGGATTGGCGCATGCGCAGCGTCAATCACGATTTGCTCGAATTCGTGCAATTGCTGGCGCGACTGCGCCGCATGCACGTCGAGTTTCGCCGCGAAACCTTTCTAAAGGGAGCGGCGTCGCGCGCCGCCGTCAAGGATGTGACCTGGCTGAACGCACGCGGTTCGGAAATGACCCAGGCCGATTGGCAGGATGCAAATCTGCGCACGCTGGGAGTCTGGTTCGGGGAGCAGTCCGGCTCCGTGGAACATCTGCTGCTGCTGGTGCATGCAGCGGACTCGCAATTGCAGTTCTCCTTGCCGGCGGCACCGGGTGGCGGTCCTTGGATCCGGCTTTTCGATACCGCGCTCGCAGCCACCGGTACCACCAGTCTGGGCACGGCACAGACCTACGCGATGACCCCACACAGCGCCGCGCTGCTGGAATTCTGAGTCGTGGACACGGCATTGATCGAGAGAATGGCCGCCATACGCGGACTCGGCGATGCTTATCATGACTATCGCGGTGAGCTCAAGGTATTCAGCCTGGGAACCAAAATTGCCGTCCTCCGCGCCATGGGATGCGCGGTCGACGACGACGCCGCGCTTGCCGCGAATTTCCGCGAACTCGAAGCTGCACGCTGGCGCAATTTCCTGCCGCCGGTGGCCGCAGCCCGGGCTGCGAGAATCGGTATCGATATCAATGTCACCAGCAGCGAATTCGGAGCCGCGATGCCGTGGTCCGTGATCCTGGAGGACGGCTCGCGGCGGGATGGCGCCACCTCGACGGCCGAGTGTCGCGAGCTATGGCGCGGGGAAGTGCAAGGAACGTGGATCACGCGGCGGCGCTTCGAGCTGCCGGACGATTTGCCGCCCGGTTATCACCAGTTCGAGGCTAGGATCGCGAACGGCGCTGCGCAGCGGTGTTTGCTGATAGTCGCGCCGCCGCGTTGCTATCAGCCGGCCGCGATTCTGGCGGGCCGGAGGCTGTGGGGAATTGCCGTGCAGCTGTATACGCTGCGCTCCCGGCAGAATTGGGGAATCGGCGATTTCCTCGATCTGCAGCTGCTGATCCGCTGGGCGGCAGCATGCGGCGCGGGTTTCATCGGATTGAATCCCCTGCACGCCCTGGCACCCGCGGATCCCGCAAGGTCGAGTCCGTACAGCGCATCGAGCCGGCATTTTCTCAATGTTTTGTACATTGCGGTGCCGGCGGTACCGGAGTTCGCAGAATGTACGGCGGTAAGCAATCGCTTGGCCGCGCCGGAGGTCGCCGCCAGGCTGCGGCAACTGCGCGCGCAGCAGCTCGTCGACTACCGCGGCGTTGCCGATCTCAAGTTTGAAATTCTCGCGCTGCTCTATCAGGATTTTCGCGACCGGCATTTGGCGCAGGTCAGCAAGCGCGGGCTTGAGTTTCGAGCCTTCGTTGCCGCACAAGGCGAGGCGCTGCAATTGCACGCCCGGTTCGACGCGCTCGACCGGTACTTTCGCGCAACCCTGGGAGTAGCCTCGGGCTGGTCGAACTGGCCGGAGGAGTTCCGCGACGTGAACGGCAGCGCGGCGCGCCGATTCGCGGTCGAGCATCCCGCGGAGGTTGAATTTTATGCCTACCTGCAATGGCTCGCCCACGAGCAGCTGAGCGGCGCGCAGGCCTTGACGCGCGAACTGGGCATGCCGATCGGGCTTTACGGGGACTACGCAGTGGGCGCGAATCCTTCGGGTTCGGAGACCTGGGTGGACCCGGCGAGCTACGCTCTCAAGGCGGAAATCGGCGCACCCCCCGACCCGTTGGCGCTGAAAGGGCAGGGCTGGGGCATTCCGCCGCAGGACCCGTCCGCGATGCGGGCGCAGGGGCTGCAAGGGTTCGTGCACCTGATCCGCAGCAACATGCGCTACTACGGCGCGCTGCGCCTGGATCATGTGATGTCGCTGTTTCGTTTATGGTGGGTCGCCGACGGCTGCTCTCCGACGCAGGGCGCCTATGTGCACTATCCGCTGCAGGAGCTGCTCACGGTGCTGGCGCTGGAAAGCACGCGCAGCCGCTGCTTGGTGGTCGGCGAGGATTTGGGGATAGTTCCCGACGAAATACGCCGGGCGATGCCCGAATTCGGTCTGTTTCACTACAAGGTGCTGCTGTTCGAGAAAATCGCGGGTCGATTCAGGCGCCCCGAAGAATATGTAAAGGACGCACTGGCGACCCCGGCCACGCACGATATGCCGACGCTGCGAAGCTACTGGGAAGGGCGGGACATTGAACTGCGCCGGCGCTTGAATCTTTATCCCAGCGCGGAAATCGAAATCAGAGTCGTGGAGGAGCGCGCAAACGATCGCGAGCTGCTGCTTGCGGCCTTGCGGGAACAGGGCTTGAATCCCTCGCAGCCGTCGACGCCGCTCGAGCCGTTCACGCCAGAACTTGCACATGCTCTGCAGCTGTACCTGGCGCGCTCTCCGACCATGATGGTGGCCCTGCAAATCGAAGATCTGCTGGGTCTGGTGGATCCGGTAAATGTGCCAGGAACGCATTTCGAGTATCCGAACTGGCAGCGCAAGCTCAACGCGGACATCGAGGAAATCGCGACGCGCGCCGATCTGGCCGCGCAGCTTGCCGAGATCCACCGCGCCCGCGGCTAATGTCTGCGGCAAATGTCTGCGGCTAATGTCTGCGGCAAATGACAGATTGGTCATGTCGCGAACGTCCTGATGTCACGGCTGTCCCAATTCAAGGGCGCAATCCTTAAGCCTGGGTGTCATGGTGCAAGTTGACCGCGCGTTTGCCTTTTATGCCTTGGGCCGGGCGGCATTCGGCGCATCCCCCGGTTCTCTCGCGGAGCTCGAATCGCGCGGCTTTCCCGCCTGGGTCGACGATCAACTGCGGGCGAAATCCGGATTCGACGCTGCCGCAGACCCGTATCTGCGAAACGCGCGTCTGCACATCAAATATCCGGCGGGCGACGGTTGGGCCGCCGCCGACGAGATGCGGCCGCTCACATCGCTGGACGCACCCATCGCGACGCTTTGGCACTTGGTGGATCACAAGAATCCGATGCATGCGGCAGAACGCAGAAGGCCGCGGGATGAAGTTATCGCGGCGACGCTGCTGCGCGCCGTGCACAGCCGTTGGCAACTGCGAGAAGTCATGTGCGGCTTCTGGCACGATCATTTCAACGTGGATGCGGTCGGCAGCGAGGCCGTCGGCGTGGCATTGCCCGCGTACGATCGCGACGTGATCAGAACTCATTGCTTCGGCAATTTCCGCGAATTTCTCGAGGCCGTCGCGAAGAGCGCGGCCATGCAATATTACCTGTCGAATCGTTCCTCGCGCGCCGGCTCCGCCAACGAAAATTACGCGCGCGAATTGTTCGAATTGCACAGCATGGGCCGCGATGCGTATCTCAACGATCAGTATGATCGGTGGCGCGAGGTGCCGGGTGCACTGCAGGGCCGGCCGGTCGGATACATCGATCAGGATGTCTATGAG
>DATMKO010000519.1:0-4534 GCA_035571175.1 Steroidobacteraceae bacterium
GGTCATGATGTTCAAAGTCTCGCCGCAGATGTAGAGCGCGATGATCGAGCAGAGAATGGAGAGCGGAATGGATACTGCGATGATGCAGGTGCTGCGCCAGTTGCCGAGAAACACCAGGATCAGCATGGCGGTCAAACAGGCCGCGATCACGGCTTCGCGCACCACACCGGTGATCGCCGCCCGCACAAAACTGGACTGATCGAACAGCGGCGTGATCTTGAGATCCTTGGGCAAAATCTGCGCGGCCACGGGCAGTTCGGCGCGCACCGCCTTGACGATGTCGAGGGTCGAAGAGCCGCCGTTCTTCAGGATCGACATCAATACGCCGCGCTCGCCGTTCTGGCGCACGACGTTGGTTTGCGGCGAAAATCCGTCGCGGACGTGGGCCACCTCGGATAAAAAGGTGGTCGCACCGTTCTTGGTAACCACCGGAATGCGATTCAATCCATCAATGGTCTCCGGCGAGCCGTTGAGCGCGATTGCATATTCCGTGGCGCCGATTTTTACCGTACCTGAAGGCAGTATCAAATTTTGGACACTGACAGCGTTCACCACATCGTTCGGCGTCAAACCCTTCGACAGCAGCGCCGAGGTGTCAATGTCGACGGATATCAGGCGTATTTTTCCGCCGAACGGCCAGGGCACGGCCACGCCGGGAATGGTCACCAGACGCGGCCGTAGAAAATTGGCGGCGGCATCGAACAGCGCGGGCTCGGTCATCGTCGGACTCGAGAGACCCAGCTGAATGACCGGAATTTCGGATGCCGAATATTTCAGCACCTGCGGTGGCAGGGCGCCGGGAGGCAAGCTGCGCAACTGGTTCTGCTCGGCCGCGGCTACCTGGGCGATGGCGGTGGGGATGTTGGCGTTGGGTTGAAAGAAAAGCTTGATGATCGAAAGGCCGGCCAAGGATTGCGACTCGATGTGCTCGATGTCGTTGACGACAGTGGTCAAATAGCGCTCATTATTGGCCGAGATGCGCAGGCCGACCTCTTGTGCCGACAGTCCGCTATAGTTCCAGATGATGCTGATGACCGGGATATCGATCTCGGGAAAGATGTCCACCGACATCTTGAGCAGCACGAGAGGTGTTGCGAGGAGAATCAACAGCGCCATCACCAAGAATGTGTATGGGCGCCGCAGCGCAACTTGAACGATCCACATTAACTGACTAGCCCCTTTTTCGGCATAGTTGCCGATACCGAACGCGAAATCAACACGAAACACACGTCGCGTCGCGCCACGACTTGCAAATCATTGGAAACACAGCAAACTATACGCGTCTGCAACGAGACGCCGGAACCGAGCTAAGTGTTCTGTTAGTCCCATGAGGTTCGGTTCCGGTTCCCGTAAAAATCCAACGCCATGACACTCACCGCATCCATTGCTGTCTGCGCGCTCCTAGGCCTGCTGTTTCTCATTGCGGCAGTTCGTCGCATGCGACGCAGGCGGCTCATGGGCGGAATGGCGCACGGAGCGGCGGCATTGATATTTTTCCTGGCAGCCGCCTGCGCAATGTTGGTTGGCACCAGTCTCAGCAGCTACCAGCGCCTGAGCTTCGAGCAACCCGCCGGCGAGCTGCAATTTGCGCGGCTCGGTAGCCAGGAGTTCAACGCAACCTTGACTTATCCGAACGGCGAACACGCGAATTTCGCGTTGCATGGCGATGAATGGCAGGTCGATGCCCGGGTGCTGAAGTGGCACGCCTTCGCCAACCTGCTGGGCTTCGACGCCGCGTATCGGTTGGAACGCATCAGCGGCCGCTACACCCGCCTCGAGGACGAACGCACCCTGCCCCGCACAGTCTATGATCTGAATACCCCGGGCCGCATCGATCCTTGGGATCTATTGCATCGCTACCGATCGTGGGTGCCGTGGGTGGATGCACTGTATGGCAGCGCAACCTACCTGCCGATGGTGGACGGCGCATTGTATGAGATCAAGGTTTCGCAAAGCGGCCTGCTCGCCCGGCCGCTCAACCAGGCCGCGCGCGAAGCGGTTGGCAGTTGGCATTGATGAAGCGCAGAACGCTCGTCGATAAAATCCTGTGGACCATTCTGGGGCTGCTGTTGATCGTCGCCGCCGTCGGCTGGTGGAAAACCGCGCCCACCCTTGAGGTCAGGAAAAAAGGCATCGCGACCGTTGCGGCCACCGACCTGGTGGACCAATCCACTTATGAAACGGCACTCCGGCTTGCGCAGAGCGCTGTTACCGCGGATGAACAGACGTTCGCTCAATCGGCATTGCGCGTGGCGGACCACGAGCTCGATCTTGCCTTCAAGGAGGGAATTCGCGATGCGGAAGCTCACCCTCCGGCGCTGAACTCCGATGCCGCCGCGATCAAGGCGCGGATCAGCAAATCGCAGGAATTGCTGTCCGCCGATCAGCAGCAGGTGAATGACCTGACCGCCAAGCTCGCGCAGGCCAAGGATGCTCAAAAAACCGCCGTGCAGGACGAATTGGACCTGGCGCAGTCGCAATTGGCACTGGACAAGGACGAATTGGACGAAGCGAATCAAGACCTGGTCGATACCGGCGGCAATCCTCAGCAGCAAATCGAAACAATGGTGCAGGAGCACGAAGCGCAGACCAAGGCGCATCCGCCGGCCGCACCCCCCCAGGCCGGCACGGCCGACCAACAACAGGGATCGCTGGGAAAATTTCGTCAATGGCGGCAACTGCGGCAGAAACGGCTGGATCTGGACGATGCGCGCAGCTTCGCAGTGCAGAAAGCTCAGGCGCTTGGCAGCCGGCGGGCTCAATTGGCGGCGAGTCTCGAGACCGCCAAGGGCGGAATTGCCGGACTCGCCCACCACACCAAAGCGGCGAAGGAAGCGGACAAGCCCACACCGGCACTGGGCCTGCAGCACACCCATGAAGATGCCGCAGCGCTCCTGAGTCAGACCAAAACGATCACGGCCGATCAAGAAGTATTGACGCTGCTCGATCGGCGCGCCGCGGACCAACGCCAGCTGCTAGGCATCTATAGCCGATGGTCGGCCCTGATTGCGCAGCGTTCGCAGGTTCTTGTCCACAGGCTGCTGCTCGATGCCTTGATCGTCATCCTCATTTTGAGCGCGCTGCTGGTGCTCGACGAATGGCTGCAGCATTTTCTCGACAATCCAAAGTTGGATCGCCGTCAAGTCGAAACCCTGCGCAGCATTACCCGGATGAGCTTGCGCGTCGCCGCGGTACTGGTGATAGTGATCATCGTGCTCGGCGTGCCCAGTCAATTTGCCACCACGATCGGAATCGTCGGCGCCGGACTGACGGTGGCGCTCAAGGACTTCATCGTCGCATTTTTCGGTTGGCTGGTGCTCATGGGCCGCAACGGCATTCGCTTGGGCGACTGGGTGGAAATCAACGGCGTCAGCGGTGAAGTCACGGAACTCGGCATGTTTCACACGGTGCTGCTGGAGACCGGTAATTGGAGCGACTCCGGACACCCCACGGGCCGGCGAGTTACCTTCACCAATAGCTTTGCGATCGAAGGCCATTACTTCAATTTTTCGACTTCGGGACAATGGCTGTGGGATCAATTGCAGGTGGTCGTGCCCTTGGGCCGGGACCCCTATCCGATTGTCGATGCCATCACCAAGCAAGTGGCCGAAGTCACCGCCGAGAGCGCTCGCAAAGCCGAGCTCGAGTGGCAACGCGCGGTTCCGGAGCAGCGCGATAAGGTGTTTTCAGGCACACCTGGAATCAACATCAAACCCGTGGTAGGCGGTGTGGAAATCGCCATTCGCTACATTACGCGCGCCAATGAGCGTTTTCTGCTGCGCGCCAAGCTGTACCAGGCGGCGGTGGATCTGTTGGGGGAAAAGTCCGCGCAGCCGTCGGCGCCGAAGTAGTCTGCCTCGAGCCTTGAGACTAGTCCGGGAAGGCAGTGGCCCTTGGCTGTAATATTTTGCTTGTTGGCCGGGTCTTAAGTTCAGGCAACCAAACTGGAAAACAATTTATGCGCTTGTTAATCGATTGGCTGATTGGGTGGCCGGAGCGTGTCGCCAGGCACCTTATGTGGCTCGCGCCGCTGTTCGCCCGGGTTACCGTGGGCTGGGTGTTTCTCTTGAGCGGCTGGGGCAAGCTCAATAATCTGCCGCAGGTGACCGAGAATTTCATTGGCTGGGGAATTCCTTTCCCGCATTTTTTGACGCCGCTCACGTCGGGGATCGAATTCTTTGGCGGCATATTCCTGCTGCTCGGATTGTTCACGCGGATATCCGCCGGCGCGCTCGGCGTCACCATGATCGTGGCCATCCGCGCCGCGAAATGGGCCGACGTCGATTCGCTGGAGACATTGTTGGGCTTCGACGAATTCGAGTATCTCGCCCTGTTCCTGTGGCTGGCGATCGCCGGTCCCGGCGTGGTGTCTCTCGATCATCTCATCATGCGAATGACCGGACGCGCCGCCAAGGCCTAGACGACCATGCCGCCGGTGTCGGCTATAATGTCTCGCCTGAGCCGGCTTAGCACAGTGGTAGTGCAACGGTTTTGTAAACCGTAGGTCGGGGGTTCGAATCCCTCAGCCGGCAAA
>DATMKO010000520.1:0-2990 GCA_035571175.1 Steroidobacteraceae bacterium
CGTACCCCCAGCAGTACTCGGTCGAGAGCTCTTGCATCGGCATGCTGAACTCATCGGCGCCGGCCATCGAACGTTCCACATAGTCTGCGCCCAGCACCTGCTTGCGCAGCTTCAGCCCTTCGTCGAATCGATCCTGTCCCACAGCCTTACTCCTTTTTGCCGCCGATCTGGCAGCCCGCCCAGTTTTCTACGACCCTCACCAGATCGGTGCAATCCGCGGCGGCACCATGGATCTGGTGGGTAATGGATAACATCTGCCTGACGGCCGCACCGACCACCATCGGCACGCCCAGTGCCTCGGCTTCATCGAGGCACAGCCGCACATCCTTGAATGAGAGTGCATTGGAAAATCCGAAATCGAAGCTGCGATTCAGTACATGCTTCGGTATCTTGTCCTGGGTGGCGCTATTGCGCCCCGAGGAGGCGTTGAGCACGTCGAGCATCGCGGCCGGATCGACACCGGCCTTCACGCCCATTGCCAGCGCCTCGGCGGCAATGGCGAGCGACGCCGCCGACATCAGATTGTTGGCCAGCTTGACGGTCTGGCCGAGGCCCGGCTTCTCGCCCAGCCAGTAGACCTTGCCCAGCACCTCGAGCAGCGGGCGCACGCGTTCCATCGCCGGCGCGGCACCCGAGGCCATGATCGCGAGTTTGCCGTCGGCCGCCCCCTTCACGCCCCCTGAAACCGGCGCGTCGATCGCGGCGATTCCGCGCGGCACCAGCAGCGCCGCAATGGCTTGTGCCGCGGCCGGGCCGGAGGTGGACAGGTCGACAAATATTTTGACCGTGGCTGAGTCGGCGATTGTGCGCGCACACTCGCGCGCCTCGGCGGGACCGGGGACGCTGGCCATCGCCACCGTGCTTGACGCCGCAGCGTCGGACGCAGAGCGTGCGATCCTCGCCCCCAGCGCTGCGGCCGGCGCCATCGCCGACGCCACCGGATCGTAGATCGCGAGCTCGTGCCCGGTCGCAATCAGCCGCGCCACCATGGCCGAACCCATGCGGCCCACGCCGATGAAGGCAATCTTTTCGCCCACCAGAGTCCCCCAATTCAGCCCCGCAGCTTTCAGTCTAGCAGCCGGCTGCGTCAACCGCGGGGATCGAGATCCACACGCACCGCATTGGCGAGGCCGGTGCGCGCCGCCGGATAGAGCGCCAACACCTTTGGATCGTGACCCGGAATGACATGCTGCGGCGAACTGGCCAGCGATTCAATGGTCGCGAAGGCATCGAGATAGGCCGCGATGTTGTCGACAATGGGAAATGGCCGCCGCTCGAGCCAATTGGCGTAGAAATGCGCGGCGTCCGAGGCCAGCACCACCCAACCGCGCTGCGTGTGCACGCGCACCAGCTGCAGGCCGCGGGTATGCCCGCCGATGTGGTGGAGCGTGATCCCCGGCGCCAGTTCGGCAGCTCCGTCGTGATACACCACCCGCCCGGCAAACAGTTTGCCGACCATCGCCTGCACATCGCCCGCATCATACGGCGCGCGCATGAGTGCGTGGCACATCGCGCTGCCGGTGCAGAAAGCCATCTCCTCGGTCTGCAGGTGGTAGCGGGCGCGCGGAAACAGCTGGTGGTTGCCCGAGTGATCGTAGTGCATATGACTGATGATGACATCGGTCACGAGCTCATGATCGACACCTACGGCCGCAAGCCCCACCTCGACCGGCTGCACCAGCCGCCGCCCGCGCGCGGCGCCCGTTGCCGCATCGAATCCCGTGTCGAGCACGAATGAGACGCCAGGACCCTGGATCGTCCAGACGTAGTAGTCGAGCGGCATGGGACCGTCGTGCTCATCGCCGTCGATGAAATTGTGGCGGGCCGTGCGCTCCAGATGGGCATAGCGGACGGCGCAGATTTCATAGAAAGGAGCCATAGCGGTATGCTCGCGGGATCTGCCGCAACAAGCAATACCGGAAATACACATCACAATGACGACCGCCGACATCGTAACCGTGGGGTCGGGTCACAACGGCCTGGTGGCCGCCGCCTATCTCGCGGCCGCCGGCAAGAAGGTGCTGGTGCTCGAGCGCAACGCCTGGTTCGGCGGCGGCGTCGTGTCGCGCGAACTCACGCTGCCGGGCTTCCGCCACGATCAGCATTCCATGAGTCACATCTTCATCCAGGCCAATCCACTGCTCAAGAACGACGAGCTCAAGCTCAAGTCGCGCTATGGACTCGAATACATCTTCCCGGAAGTGCCGATGATGTCGGTGTTCGAGGATGGCAGCACCCTCAAGCTGTATCGCGATCGTGAGCGGTCGGCGGCCGAAATCGCAAAGTTCTCGAGGCGTGATGCCGAGGCTTTTCGCCAAATGTCGCTGCAGGCCGCCGCCTGGCTGCCGATGATCACCGCCTCGCTGTATGCGCCGCCGGCGCCGGTAGGGGCCACCCATGCGATGTTCGATTCGAGCCGCGAGGGGCGCGAGCTGTGGCGCATCATGCAGATGAGCAGTCACGATCTGCTGTGCGAATTATTCGAGCACGATCAGGTGCGCATGCATTTCGCGCGCGTGGCCGGCGAGAACCTGGTGTCTCCCGACGAGAAGGCCACCGCCATCGGCGCCTACGTGTTCCTCGGCTTTCTCGAGGGCTGCGGCTTCGGTGTGGCGCGCGGCGGTGCCGGCAAGTTGACCGATGCCCTGATCGCCTGTGTCCGCGACCACGGCGGCGAAGTCATCGCGAATGCCGATGTGGCGCGCATCAAGGTCGCCAATGGCCGCGCCACCGGCGTCGAGACGGTTGACGGTCAGAGCTTCGTCGCCAAGGACGCCGTCATCGGTGCCATTCATCCACACTTGCTCGGCAGCATGATCGACGGCATGGATGCGCGCGCGCGTGCGGCAGCAGAGGCCACGCACATCACCCCTGCGGCCTGCATCACGGTGCATGCCGCGCTTGCTGAGCCGCTGAAGTTTCGCACCCGCGACACGGTCGATGCGGTGATGGTCGAGATGCTGCCGATGAGCTACGAAGCCCTGCGGCGC